>NZ_BAAHCA010000002.1:0-61541 GCF_054776295.1 Streptomyces sparsus | reverse complement strand
GACCGTCCGGCCCGCGGGCCGTGCCACGGCGACCGGGCGCGGCGGTGACAGCTCCGGTACGGCGCCCAACGACCTGGACGCCGAGGCCCGCTGGCTGCGCCGGCTGGAGACCGCCAGGCACACCGCGGCGGTCCGCGACTTCACCGCCGAGCAGTTGCCACACGTCGACTCCCGTCAGGAGACCGCCTCCTCGTGACCCCCCACCACGCGGGCGCCCCCCGCGCCGACCGAGCCCCCACCGACACCCCGGCCTCCGCCGACACCTCGTCACCCGCCGCCCCGGCTCCCGCCGCCGCCCCGGAGGCGGGCGGGCGCTCGGAGCGCCGTGCCGCCCGGTTCGTCACCGACGCCTTCGAACCGAAGAACTGGATCATCGCGCTGACCGTCCTGGTCGGCTGGGCGGTGGACGGCCTGGCCGGCGTCGGCTGGGGGTTGTTCGGCGCGTTGTTCGCCGCCGTCATCCCCGTTCTCTTCATCACCTTCGGAATCCGCCGCGGCACCTGGGCCGATCGCCATCTCGGCGTACGGCAGCAGCGTCTTGTCGCGATGGTCTTCATCATCAGCTCCGTCCTCACCGGCACTCTCCTGATGCTGCTGCTCGGCGCCCCGCAGGCGATGGTCGCCCTCATCGCGGCGATGGTCGCCACGCTGGTCGTGCTGCTGGCGATCACCGTCACCTGGAAGGTGTCCGTGCACGCCGCGGTCTCGGCCGGCAGCGTGGTGATCCTCACGGCCGTCCACGGTCCGTGGCTGCTGGCCGCCGCGCCGCTGGTCGCCCTGGTGGGCTGGTCGCGGGTCGCCCTGAGGGACCACACCCCGGCCCAGGTCGTCACCGGTACCGCGCTCGGCGCACTGATCGCCGGCAGCGCCTTCGTGCTGCTGCGCTGACCGCTCCGGGCGGGTTCGGTGGGTCAGTGGAAGAGCTGCCCGCGGATCGCGCCGTCGGGGAACTCCTTGTTGTGCACGTTGAGGTAGAAGCCGGACGCGTTCGCCGCGATGTGCTCCAGGCCCTCCGGGTTCAGCTTGTTGACCACGCCGGAGACCGCGAAGACGTTCTTCGGGATCGGCGTGGTGAACAGCGGGAACCGCACGTCACCGTTCTTGCCGAAGCCGCCCTCGTGCACGTGCGCCGCCTGCGGGGCACCGATGTTCAGCCACGCCAGTGAGTAGTGGGCCCTGCCGTGCCGGGGATCGACGAAGCCGACACCGAAGCCGTCGGGGTCACCGGCCAGCGGCACGCCCTCGTCGGTGACCTCCTGGAAGCCGCTGGCCAGCACGCGCAGCTTGCCGGACTTGATGATCTCCAGCGGGTTGATCGACTTCTTGATCGGCCTGAGCTGGCCGCGCACCGCGCCGCCGGGGAACTTCTTGGTGTGCACGTTGACGTAGAACTCCTGCGGCGCACCGCTGATCGTCTTAGCGAGTCGGGCGTCCTCCACACTTACCTGGCCCGCGGCGGCCCGTGCCGTCCTGGGCATCGGGGTGGTGAACAGCGGCACCGCGACGTCGCCGTTCCTGCCGGACCCACCGACGTGGATGTGACCGGCGGCGGGGGGCTGGATGCCCTTCCACTTCAGTGCGAAGGTGATCCGGTCGCCCTTGATGTGGACCAGGGCGACGGCCTTGCCGTCGTCGTCACCGGTGGCCGGTCCGTGCTCGTCGGGCACCTCCTGCGCGCCGGTGAGCACCGCGGCGAAGGAGACCCCGGCGCCCTTCGCGGGAGTGGTGACCGGGACCGTGCTCCGGCCGTGGGAGGTGTGAGCGGTGGCCGGGGAGGTGCCCAGCAGGCCCAGGGAGAGTGCCACGGCCGAGAGAGCCAGGAAGCGCCTTCGCATGAGTCCGTCCTTTCGGATGCTGTCGACGGCCGGCCGCGGAGGGCGACCGGTCAACCACACCCACGGCCCCGGCCCGAGAAACACTCAGATGCTCCCGGACTTTGCTGCGTTCGCCCCAACACTGAGTAGGAGTCGCCGAGTTGCGCGTATCCCCCTTCCGACATCACCGTCACGGAGGACGAGGAAGGCCATCATGCGCGCACGTATCGCCCTGTTCGCCGCAGCACCGCTGGTACTGGCACTGACCGCCTGCGGCGGAGGCGGTTCGGACGACGGGACCGCCGTCGGCGCGAACCCGCCGCCGCCTGCCCCCGCGGGCTCGTCCGCTCCCGAGTCACCGGCCGCCCAGGACGAACCCGCCGAGGGAACCGCGCAGGAGGACATCACCCCACCCGCGGAGCAGCCCGCCGAGGAACCGGCGCCGCGTCCCGCCGCACCCGAAACGACCGTGAAGGTCGTCCAGTCCGACGTCGGCCGGATCCTCGCCGACGAGTCCGGGCGGACGCTGTACGGCTTCACCAAGGACAAGGGCGGCGCGAGCAACTGCGACGCCGACTGCATCGCGGTGTGGCCCGCCCTCATCAGCCCCTCGAAGGCGGTCGCCGGGGAGGGCGTCCAGCAGGACCTGCTGCGCCAGACCGAGCAGAGCCAGGGCGTCAGCCAGGCCACCTACGGGGAATGGCCGCTCTACTACTACGTCGGTGACGCCGTACCCGGTGACGTCAACGGCCAGGGCCTGGACGCCGAGTGGTTCGTGGTCGCCCCCGACGGCAAGCTCATCAAGTAGGCAGCGCCACGGAGGGAGCGGCTCCGGGGACAGGGGCGCACCGCGCGACGAGGCGGGCACCCTCGTGGCGCGGCCCACCCGGCGGCGGCGTGCGTGGCCTGCCCGGCGGCGTCGTGTGGAAACCCGTCCGGCCGGGCGGGGTGCCCGCGCCGTCGCCCGGCGGCTGCGGCAGGCGGCCGCCTCACCGCCCGTTCAGCAACTCCAGGATCTGCTCCCCGTACTTGGCCAGCTTGTTCTCCCCGACGCCGTTGACCTGGCCCAGTTCGGCCGAGGACGCCGGTCCGGCCGTCGCGATCTCGCGCAGCGTCGCGTCGTGGAAGATGACGTAGGCCGGTACGCCCTGCTCCTTCGCCGCCGCGGCCCGCCACGCCCGGAGCGACTCGAAGACCGGCACCAGCTCCTCGGGCAGCTCGACCGGAGGCGCCTTGCGGCCCCGCCCCGTCCCGGCGGCCTTGCCCGGCCGGGCCGTCCGCGCCGCGGGGTCACGGCGCAGCCGCACCTCACGTCCGCCGCCGAGCACCTCCCCGCCGGCCTCGGCCATCACCAGCGTGCCGTACTCGCCCTCCACCGCCAGCAGTTCCTGCGCCAGCAGCTGCCTCACCACGCTGCGCCACTCGGCCTCGGTCAGCTCCGTCCCGATACCGAAGACGCTCAACGCGTCGTGGTCGAACTGGATGACCTTGGCCGTCTTGCGACCCAGCAGGATGTCGATGATCTGGCCGGCGCCGAACTTCTGGTTGCGCTCCCGCTTCAACCTGACCACCGTGGACAGCAGCTTCTGCGCCGGCACGGTGCCGTCGAAGGACTCGGGTGGCGTCAGGCAGGTGTCGCAGTTCCCGCACGGCTCGCCCTGCTGGCCGAAGTACGCCAGCAGCCGCACCCGCCGACACTCCACCGTCTCGCACAGCGCGAGCATCGCGTCCAGGTGGGCGGCGAGCTTGCGGCGGTGCGCCTCGTCGCCCTCCGAACCGTCGATCATCTTGCGCTGCTGCACGACGTCCTGGAGCCCGTACGCCAGCCACGCCGTGGACGGCAGCCCGTCGCGCCCGGCGCGGCCCGTCTCCTGGTAGTAGCCCTCCACGGACTTCGGCAGGTCGAGGTGGGCGACGAAGCGGACGTCCGGCTTGTCGATGCCCATGCCGAAGGCGATCGTGGCCACCATCACCAGGCCGTCCTCGCGCAGGAACCGCGACTGGTGCGCGGCCCGCGTCCGGCCGTCCAGCCCCGCGTGGTACGGCAGCGCCTCGATGCCGTTGGCACTGAGGAACTGGGCGGTCTTGTCCACGGACGCCCGGGATAGGCAGTAGACGATGCCGGCGTCCCCCGCGTGCTCCGCCCGCAGCAGCGACAGCAGCTGCTTCTTCGGCTCGACCTTCGGCACGATCCGGTACTGGATGTTCGGCCGGTCGAAGCTGGCCACGAAGTGCCGGGCGTCGGTCAGCCCGAGCCGCGCGGCGATCTCGTTCCGGGTGGCGTCGGTGGCGGTCGCGGTCAGCGCGATGCGCGGCACCTTCGGCCAGCGCTCGTGCAGCTGGGACAGCGACAGGTAGTCGGGGCGGAAGTCGTGCCCCCACTGGGCGACGCAGTGCGCCTCGTCGATGGCGAACAGCGACAGCCCGCCCGACGCCTCGGCCCGGTCCAGCAACCGCAGCGTCGCCTCGACCTTCAGGCGTTCCGGCGCCAGGTAGAGGAGATCCAGCTCACCGGCCAGGAACTCCGCCTCGACCAGTCGCCGCTCGTCGAGGTCCTGTGTGGAGTTGAGGAACCCGGCCCGCACGCCCAGCGCCCGCAACGCGTCGACCTGGTCCTGCATCAGGGCGATGAGCGGCGAGATGACCACACCCACGCCCTCGCGCACCAGCGCCGGGATCTGGTAGCACAGCGACTTGCCGCCGCCCGTGGGCATCAGCACCAGCGCGTCACCGCCGGACGTCACCAGATCGATGACCTCCTGCTGCTCACCGCGGAACGCGTCGTAACCGAAGACCCGCTTGAGCACGCCCAGAGCGTCCCGGGGCAGCGGCTCGCGCCTCGCCGACGAACCAGACTCCACCCCGTCCGCTTCCCCGCCGAGCCCGCCCGCGGGCACGGCACCGGCGCCGAACGGCTCCTCCGGCTCGTAGGGGTACGGCTCGGGGAAGTCGTCCGGTTCCTGGAGCTCCCCGGGGCCGAAGAGGTCCGGCGACTCGTGGAGATCCTGCGGTTCACTGCTGGGCGCGGCCATCCGCACATGCTAGGAGCCGTA
Source organism: Streptomyces sparsus (assembly GCF_054776295.1). Classification (NCBI taxonomy): domain Bacteria; kingdom Bacillati; phylum Actinomycetota; class Actinomycetes; order Kitasatosporales; family Streptomycetaceae; genus Streptomyces; species Streptomyces sparsus. The sequence goes on along the minus strand of NZ_BAAHCA010000002.1, from coordinate 56,674 downwards.
GGCGGGTTCCGACGACCACTTCCGGCCACCCGGCGACTGCCACCCGTGGGATCCCAGGCAACGCCCGTGACGCCTGTGACTCACGCGACCTGCCCCTCACCCGCCCCGAGGGCCGCCGGGCGCCGCTCGTTCCCCCGAGCCGACCCTGCACTTCCCGCGTCATGCCCACGCCACCGCCCCGCGGCGAACGCCGCCAACCGGGCGGGCGTGCGGCGGAGGACGACCGGAGGGCACGCCCTCCCGCCGACGAGCCCCGGGCAGCCCGCAGCGTGTCCGGAACCGAACGTCAATGTGACAGCACCCACATTTTGCCCTCGCAACGCACCCAGAGCGGCACCTCCGAGGTCTGCCCCTGCTCGTACAACACCTAAGGAATCGGCGGCACCATCTGCGTGACGGTGCACCTCAGCGGGCGCACTGGCCGCAGCCGGGCACGAGGTGGGGGTTGCGTCCGTGTACCTGTCACAGAACGACCCCAGGCTCACGCTGAGCCGGCACGTGCCGTGCGGGCCCGGCCACCCCGCGCCGGGGGCCGGATCACCTCACCGCTCCGGCCCCCGGCGCCCGCACTCGCGCCCGCACGCACCCCCCCGGAGCCGCTCCGGCGCCCACCCGCAGCACAGCAAGCCCGCCCCAGCCCGCGCACCTGGACTACTTCAACTCCAGCTCGACGCGGTACAGCACCCGGGCCAGTCCCTCACTGGCCAGGCGGATCAGGTCGCCGCTCTCGTGGCCGTCGGCGCCCTTGAGGGAGATGGCAGCCGTCACCGGACCGATCCGCGACTTCGTCCACACGTAGTCCTGGTCTCCGGCTGACGAGCCGTCGCGGTACCTGCCGGCCTCGAACAGGGAAGCCTCCGCGTTGCGCACGTCCTGCTCGTCGAACCGCAGCGAGGACAGGCCCGTCAGCCGCTGACCGCCGCCGAGGTCCTGGTCCGGGCACCGGGCGCTCTCCTGCACGGTGTCCTTGATCTCCCGCTCTGCGTCCCGCACGCTGCGATGCACACTGACCGTCACCGCCGCCCGGAGCAGCCCCCGGCCGTTCTCGGCGGGCAGGTCGATGTTCCGGGTCGAGGTGTGCAGCACGTGGTCGGGCAGGCCGACGCGCGACCAGACGCAGTCCCCACCCAGCACCGGCCACGTCCCGTCGCGTTCGTACGGGTCGTGCCGGACCATGCCGGCCGACCAGTCCGCCGGTTCCAGCTGTGCGTTGCCCACCAGCTGCTCCGCCCGGGCGGCCGTTTTCGGCACGCGTGCGGGGTCCGGCTTGAACTCGTACACACTCGGCGTACTACCGGGACCGTCGGACACGTCGGCGTCCGGTTCCCGCCACGCGCCGTCCCCGTAGTGGTCGGGAGCCGCCCCGGGCCCTGGGACCGACGACTCCGTCGCGGACGACGTGTCGATGTTCGGAACGTCCGACTCCGCCGACCCGTACCCGCAGCCGGTCAGCAGCGCACAGGCCAGACCGGCGGTCAGCACAACCGCGATTCCTCGCTCAGGACGCATACCCGACCCCCAACAAGCCCCGTGGTCCGCCGAGCCGGCGCACGGCAGGGAAGTGCGAGCGATTCTAGGTGCCGACTGTCAACCAGCGGTACGGATGCGGCAGAACACCACCACACCGCGGCTGCCGTTCCTGGGCCGGCGCGGGGGAGGGGAGCGCCCCCGTCGAGGCCTCGGGGCGGGAACCGACCCCGCCCCGGGGTGCAGGAACGCACCCCGGGGCGGGCGACCGCGTCAACGGACCAGCTTCAGCGGATCAGAAGTTGATGCACACGTTGCCGGTGAAGGACGAGCTGAAGTCGCCCTCCTGGTACGTCACCGAGTTGCAGTCCGCCGCCAGGACCTGCGCCGGGGTGTAGCCGTGGCCGTACGTGTCGTCGGGACCGTCGCAGGCGGCAGCGGCGCCGGCACCGGCGATCAGGCCGGCGGCGGCCAGGGCGGCAGCGGCGACCGTGGTACGGATACGCATCATGCTCTTCTCCTAGGGGGTAGGAAGTGGTGAGCTCGCAGTCCATCAGCCCTCACCCCGCCCACCCCCCGATTCCACCGTCCGAGGGCATGCCGCGCCCACCACCCCGAACGGCCGACCACTCCCGAGCGGCCGACCACGAGCGGGCCCGCACCCCGGCCGTACCCGCCCTGTCGCCGGCCGAGCCGCCCGCGTCCGGGCCGGACGCGCCGCTAGGCCACCTCGATGCCGTACTCCTGGACCAGTTGCTCCAGGCCGCCCCGGTAACCCTTGCCCCCGGTGACGAACTCCCAGTCGCCGTTCGCGCGGCGGCGGAAGGAACCCAGCACGAGCGCCGTCTCCCCGGCACGGCCGTCGGAGACCTTCAGCTCGTCGAGTGGCGACCGCTCGGAGTCCAGCAGCCGGATACCGGCGTCGGTGAACCCGGAGAGGTCGGCCGCGGGATTGGCGACCGGATCGACTGCGGCGATGATGACGAGGCGGTCCGCTCGCGCCGGCAGCGCGTCGAAGTCGACGTGGATCGCGGCCCTGTCCGGCGCGACGGGGATGAGCGCGCGGACCGTGCCGTCCGGTGTGCGGGGGTTGTTGAAGAAGACGAAGTGGTCGTCGTCCAGCACCCGGTTGCCCTGGCAGACGAGCGCACACACGTCCAGGGCGACGCTGCCCGACCAGACCATGCCCAGCACCTTGTGGTCACCCGAGTCCGTCTCACTGTCCGGCGCCGTCCGCTGGGCGGGAACCGTCGGTTCGCCGCCACCCAGCCGTCCGCGCAACCCGTGGCGGTGCAGCAGGTCGACCAGCTCGGAGCCCGCCACCAGTTCCAGCGGCTTGCCGTTGGCGAAGGTGTGCGAGCCGGGACCGAACCCCGACGTCGTGACCAGCACACCCTTGTTGGCGCCGGCGTCCTGCACGGTCCCGTACAGGTCGCGGACGGCCGTCGGGGGCACGGTGTTGCGGTAGCGCTTGACCTGCACGACGATCTTGCCACCGCGAATCGGCGTCGGGTCCAGGGCGTCGACGTCCACACCGCCGTCGTTCGAGCGCTGCGTGGTCACGGCCTGCATGCCCATGGCCCGGAACAGGTCGGCCACCAGCGACTCGAAGGCGACCGGGTCCATGCCGTAAAGATCGGGTTCCTCGTCGCCTCCGTGGGTGACGACGCCGTCGCCGACGTCCTCGGGAACCCGACCGGGCCGCACGGTCGCGTACTGGTCCGGGCGGGTCGACAACTGCCCGCGGAGCCCGTCGACCAGGCAGTTGACCGCGTTCACCTGCTGCAGGTGCAGCGCGGCGAAGGTGGAGCGCGAGGCCATGACCGTGCCGAGGAACATGTGGGCCCGTCTACCGGTCGTCGGGTCGTGGTCGTGCACGAACCCGTTGAGCGCGACCGACTCCAGCGCACCGAACTCATCGGCCGCGAAAAGGTCACGCAGGACCAGCAGCAGGCACTGAGCGAGCACGTCCCGGTACAGGGCCCGTCGTTGGGTGACCGGTCGGGGCGCCTCCTTCTCCTGGTCTGCGTTGATCATGTAGCGCACCGCCTTCGCCTCCGGGACGACGTCGTAGGCGGGCAACTCCCAGTTCAGGACCAGCTGGCGCGCGGCGGAGTCGTACGCCGCCGACACTTGCCGCGGCAGGTCGTCCGGCCACCCGGTCGAGGCGTACAGGGCAGCGGAGAAGTACTCGACCGCCGCCTCGGGATCACCGTTGCGAAGCCCCGTCGTCATGGCCGCGATGCCGGCGTTGTGCCGCCGGATCTCGCCCAGCCGGGCGTCGGCCCACTGCTGGTACTGCCGCTGGTAGGCAGCCAGCTGGCTCAGACGCTGGGACTCCGCGGCCTGCGCCGCCTGCCAGTCGCGCTCGAACCTGGACCGGGCCTCCGCCTGCGCCTGCGCCCTCCGCCCGGCGGTCCACCCGCCGCCCTGCGGCTGGTACCGGCTCGGGTCCGGCATGGTGATCGGGTACGCCAGCTGACCCGGCGAGAACTCCTCGACCTGCTCGGGCCGCGTCAGCGCCTCGGCCCTGAACGCCGGAGCCCGGCACCCTGCCGCCAACAGGCCCTGCAACGCCTCCACCCGCGCGTCGAGTTCCGCCGTACGCCGCCGAGCCTCCGCCTCACGCTGCTCGCGGTACGCCGCCCGCTGTTCACGGTGGCTCCGCGTGACCTCCCTTTGGTAGGCGCGTTGTTGACGCTCCTGATCCCGCTGGTACCTGACTTGCGCCTCACGTTGACGTTGCTGTTGGCGCTGCGCTTCAGCCCAGACACTGACCAACCCATTGGAGCGACGGCTCATGCTCTACAGGTCCTCCCCACCGGCGACTCGGCGTGCGTCCACCGAGCTCCGGCCCCTAACCAGCAGTGATGAGGTGACTCTAGTGGGCAACCAGGTACCGGCCCAGGCACTTGCCGCAAATGCCTGCTGCTCTCCCTGACCTGCACGGAGTCGGACGCGTGGTGGTGCATGTGCTGACGGCAGGTGCGCCTGGGGCCCGCTACCTGCCGCCGAGGACCGGAGTGTGCCCGGGCGGTGACGCGGCGCGCCGCTGCCGCAGCGTGTGGACGGACGCCACGACCGACATCAGCAGGAAGAACAGGGCCGTCACCGCCGAGAGCACAACCAGCACAAGCGCCCCGCCACCCCCGACGTCATCATTGCGGACGGCCTCCCGCGGAGCGTCGGGGTGGTAGCGGACGGTCATCCGGTCTCCGACAGAGCTCTTGCCACCACCACTGCCTGCGGGCAGGTCCGCGACCACGGTCCGCCCGTCGGCCTCGAACTCCACCTGGCAGTGGCCCACCATGCACGAGCCTCCGGTGTGCAACATCGCGGTCACCTGCTCGCCGTCCTGGAAGGAGCGCAGATGCTGGGCCAACGGAAGCATGACCAGTACGGACAGTGCCCCCGAAAGCAGGGCGAGCCCCAGCGTCGTCAGCACGGCCACAACCGGCCGCACACTGCCTTCGGACGCCTTCTCGAACCGCCCCTTCCTCTGTGAGGCCGGGGCAGGTATTCCGTCAGTCGACATGGGTGATCACGCCCGGTATGTCCAGAGTGGTGAGGGGAGCGCCGTCTGGTGTGTGGCACTCGACGAGTGTCACATCAACAAGGCGCTCGAACTGCGTGAAGGCATGGTGGTCGGGAGACAGGACGCAGCCGTCCAGATACAGCATGATCAACGAAGGCGGGGCGCTCCTCAGCGCCGTGAGCCACGCGTCCACGTCGTAGCGATACAGCCACAGACTCTCGAGACCCGTCATGCCGGCCAGTTCCTCAAGCCCCTGCGTCGTGCCCTTTCCGTCTCCGAGCAGATGCAGGCTGCTCAGACCGGTGAGTCTGGCGAGCGGGCTCAGACCGGTCTGCTTCTTGACCTGTCCAAGGCTGACGATCTTCAACTTGGGCATCTGTTGCAAGAGACTGATGTCCAGGTCGCCGGACAGGGGGAGGGCCAGCACGCTCAGCTCCGACAAGTCGGGGAGAACCGATGCCCCCCTCACCGGACAATTGACGAACAGCATCAGCTCTTCAAGATCCGGATGGGACCGGAGCACGGACAGGTCCGCTTCCTCTCGCAGCGAACTCACCACCAGTGCGCGCAAGGGCGGAAGTCCGGAGAGGAACCCGAGCCCCCGCACGGGGTGGGTGACTCGTACGTCTGTCAGGGAGCGCAGCCGGCTCGCCGCGTGCAACTGGCCGGAGTGGGCAAGCGTGACATCGCGTCCCGCCAACGGCAACCGGGTCAACACACTGTCGGCGTAGACATCCGCATCGAAGTAGTCCCATGCGTGGATGAGTTCCTCGACGACGCCGTCACGGTCGTCCCGTACATACCCCTTCAGCAGTTCAAGCGACTCCTCGCCCCCGATCAAAGCCACGGTCCGCACCGTCTGCGCTGCGGCCTTCTCGGTGAGCTGATCCAGCGATCGCGGCATCCAACGCAACAGGTTGGGCCCAACCGCTGCCAGCGCAGGCGGGTCCGTCTTCCGTCTTGCTGGGAGCAGTTCGGTCACGGCCTGGTCCAGGCGGTCCGCAAGCCCGTCCGAGACGGAGGGCAGCGTCTCCTGGCAGGCCGCCGCCAGCAGCCGCAGTGTGCGCGTGTGCCGGGGCTCCGCCTCGGCACGGTCGAGAATGCCACCCAACAGCTCCTCGCGCTGGCGGGTGTTGGCATGACCCGCCGTCATGATGATCGTCTCCCGCCATAGGTCGAGATGCGCCCGGCCCACCAGGTTGCCGATGCGGTCCTCCTCCGCGGCCTCCTCGGCGGCGAGGTAGTCCTGGAAGGTGCGGTGCACGAAGTCCATGCGCCCCTCGGCCGGAGACCGGAGAACCCCGGAACGGTGCCGTAGCTGGTCCAGCACCAGGTCGCCGTCCGCAATGTCCAGATGGCGCATCGCCCGCAACCTCGACGCGACGTATCCGGATGCTCTCTCCAGGTCGATCTCACTTCGGTTGTTGTCCGACAACCGCCACGCGAGATCCCTCAGTATGACGAGTTTGTCTCCGAGGCTCAGCTTGCTGTGCACCGCACTCGGCACGTTTCGATCCGCGTCCCGCTCGTGGACCAGGGTGTGCAGTGCGTTGCGATACAGCTCCATTCGATCCCGGGGCAGTTGGCGGCCCCTGTTCAGGTGCATGGCGCACAACAGGGCTGCCAGCAGCGGTGTCCCTGCGAGGGACTGCAGATGAGGGCGGTCTTTGAGACTTGCGAGCAGTGACCGCTCGTATTGCGGAATCTCCTCCGCGGCACAAGGAAGTTCGCCTCCGAGCTCACGGACGGCCTGGTGCCACTGCCGTACGAAGGCGACCAGTTCCGGTGGTGTCATCCGGTCCAGGTGGAGCGATACGAAGTCCTCGCTGCGCAGCCAGTCCGCGCCGGCTGCAACAGGGCGTGAGGTGACCACCACCCGGACACCGCTGTACTGGCGCAGGAGCTTGCGCAGCCAGTCCCGTACCGCCCGGCGGTCCCGGTCGAGTAGCTCGTCCACGCCGTCGATCAGCAGCAGCGCTCTGCCGCTGTCGAGCTGTCGCTCGACCCACCCCCTTGGCATGATTCCGGTGATGGGCCCGGCGACACCGTCGAGCATCGACTCGGGGTTGGGCAGGGTACGGCCGCTGTACTCACGCAGTTTGATCAGTACAGGGGTGAGCCCGTTCCAGTGGGCCAACTCGCCGCTGAAGGCACCCCGTGCCGCCATGACGGCCAGCCACCGCAGCAACGTCGTCTTGCCCGAGCCGGCCTCACCTCGCAGCAACACCCGGGACACACCGCCCAACGTGGATTCGGCCCCTGTGCCGGAGCTCTCGGTCTCCGCCGAGTCCCAGTAGCTCATGTCAGGCCGGAGGCGGGGCAGCGAGGGGGCAGCGCGTCGGCGCATCCCGTCATCCCCCGTGGCCCGCAGGCTGACGTACGCAACGGTCAGCCGTACGCGGGGTGCGGTCGCCTGGTCGGACGTACGACGGAACAGTTCCACTTCGTCCAGGTCCCTGCTGACCAGCTCCAGGTACGTACGGCGGAAGCCGGTGTCATGGTCCAAACCTTCTGGCGCGAAAAGCGAACGATCCGGAAGACGTTCCAGAACTCGCGCCACCTCGGCACCCAACGAAGCAGTCCGCGCCAGCAGCTCCACTGCCGCCCGCTCCTCGAAAGCCGGAAGACTGCGGACGATACGGACGTAGTACTCGACGCACTCGGCGAAGAGCATCTCGTACAGGCGGCCTTCCGCCTCGTTCAGTCCAACCGGTGCGCGCACGGACTCGGTGATGCGACGGATGAGCGTGGCAGGCTGGGCGTTCGCGGCGAGAAGGGCCTCGTCGGAGAGGTCCGCCTGCGCGAACGTGTCGGACACGGCGTCGATCACGGCCTGGCGACCGCCCTCCTCCAAGCGCTGGAACGCGTGCTTCAAGAAGGGCTCCAACCGGTCGAACACCGCGTTGGTGATCTGCTCGAACTGCTGCCTGACCTCGCGCTGGAGCCGCAGGCCGGGCACCCGTACCCGAACCAGTTCCTCCATGGGCAGCAGCCGCTCCTGCTCGCGTTGCCTGCCTCCCAGCCACAACCGACCCGCTGCGTTCACCACGGACGTACCGAGCCGTAATGCCGCTGTCTCCGCGATCACCGAACTCCTCCTCCAGGCGGCCCCAGGCATTGTGGCAGCAGGCAGACGCACGGGGGACGGTGCGTGGCAGAGCCCCGAACGGGAGCAAGGGCCAGCCCGGGAGGAAACCCCCTGAGCTGGCCCTTCGGTCGGTGCCCCCGGCAGGATTCGAACCTGCGACACCCGTTTTGCGAGTTCGTTCTACGCTGCCCCTGGCGCCGTTCTCGGGTGTCCGACGAACGCCCGGGGCTGTTGCTGTGGGAAGAGCGGCCGACCCCGGACATCTCCGCCAGGCTCGGCGCTCCGCGGCGTGTGCTGGCTCGTCGTCGCCGGTACCTGCTGGACGGCCGCCCGGTCGAGTTCGCCACCTCCTACCTGCCGCTGGACCTGGCCCGGGACACTCCGATCGCCCAGCCCAATCCGGGCCCCGGTGGCATCTACGCCCGACTCGAAGAACTCGGCCACAAGCTCGACCACTTCGACGAGGAGATCCGGGCGCGCATGCCCTCGCTGCTGGAGATCAAGACACTCCGCCTGGCCTCCGGTGTGCCCGTCATCCACCTCATCCGCACCGCGTTCGACACCAAGGGCCGCGCGGTCGAGGTCTGCGACACGGTGATGGCCGCAGACGCCTACGTCCTCGACTACCACCTTCCCGCAACCTGACCGGCCCGGGCGAATGGGAGATTGGCGGGCAAGGGCGGTGCGCTCTGCACTCGACTCCGTATACACGCAGACGCGAACCCAGATGCGTGCCCTGGGAAGCGCGCTCATGGGGCAGAGGTGCCCGCCGCCCCGGGGATGTGGTCTCCAGCGGCGTGCGTGCGGCGTGGCATCGGGCACGACGAAGGGCCAGCCTGGGAGGAAACCCCTCCTGAGCTGGCCCTTTGTTCTGTGCCCCCGGCAGGATTCGAACCTGCGACACCCGCTTTAGGAGTTCGATCCGGGCCCGCTCCAGCAGCAGCCGTCGACTGGTGTGACGGGCGGGCAGAGACGCTGGTGTACGCCTCCGTCCGACGTCGTTGATGTCAGCCGTGGATGTCAGATCAGCGGTGCTCGAGCCACCAAGTTGCACATGAGACCAAGGCGCTACGGTTGACCACTATGTCTCGCACGAGGTCGTGAGCGGCAGTGCGCTTCAACGCACACATGCGGCCTCGCTTCACTGCGATACTCGGCTGGACACGACGCCCCCGCAACGTCAGCCTCCAGCGGCAGGCAGGGCGTCATGGGGTGCGACCGCCCCGCGGTCCGGTTCATGCTTGACGGCCGGGTCGTGTTCTCTGCACTCATACGGCACCCCGGCACTTGACCCAACAACTACCCTGCCCGTGCGCTGCGCCTGAGACTTTGACCCACGTCACTGAGCCTTTTCCAATCTGCGGGTGATGCTTGGTGGTCGGGCTGACAGACAGGTGAAGCCCCTGGTAGATGGGTTTTCGACCAAGAAATCCGTCTCCACCAGAGGCTTCGTGTGCTTGTCTACCCGTCGGGCGTCGACGTGTCCAGTTCCGCCCTGCGCTTCCTGTCCACCAAGCTCCGTCAGCGCCGCCGAGAGGTCGGTACCCGCTGGCGGCGGCTGAGTGTCGGCCGGCAGGCCCTGCTCGCTCTCGCCCATCTCCGCAACGGCCAGCCGTATGCCCAGCTCGCGGCCGGGTTCGGCATCGGAACCACGACCGCGTACCGGTACATCACCGAGGCCGTCGAGGTCTTGGCCGCTCTCGCGCCGACCCTTGCAGAGGCGGTCCGGACGGCATCGCTGAAGGCGTTCGTGCTGCTGGACGGGACCCTGCTGCCCATCGACCGGACCGCTGCGGACCAGCCCCACTACTCGGGGAAACACAGGAGGCACGGCATGAACGTGCAGGTTCTCGCCGACCCTTTCGGCCGGCTGCTGTGGGCCTCACCGGCCCTGCCCGGCGCCGTCCACGACGTCCGCGCGGCTCGCGAACACGGCATCGTCGACGCCCTCGCCCAGGCCGGCATCACGTGCTGGGCCGACAAGGGGTACCGGGGTGCCGGCGGCACGGTCCGCACCCCGTACTGGGGCCGGTGGGAAACCCTCTCCACCGGTCAACAGGCAGCCAACCGGCCCCACGCGAAGATCCGCGCCCTCGCCGAGCAGGCCATGGCCATCCTCAAAGCCTGGCGGCTCCTCCGCAAGCTCCGCTGCTCGACCACCCGGATCACCGACCTGGTCCACGCCGTCCTCACCCTGCATCTGGCCAGCTCAGACCGATGATGGAAAAGGCTCACTGAGACGTGCTGTCGCCATCCAGAACAGCCCTGGCAGCGGCGAGGAACTCCTCTTGGGCGTCCAAAAACTGCGCATCGGCCCCCTGCCGCTCTTCGCAAACCAAGTCCGGGTGCCTCAAACTGGCGAAGAGGTAGGTCAACCCCTGCTTGCGAAGAGACTCGGGTATCCGCGAGAGCTTCGCATAAGCGACGTCTTGCAGGTCGCGGATCTGTGAAGGCGATGAGCGCACGTGTAGCTCTGCTTCTAGAGCCGCCGGGCCATCCTGGTACACATAGATGTGTGCCCTAACTACGTCCGTGGCTTCGACAAACTCGCTCAGCGGGTCGTCTACGGCGAGGCCAGCGCGCGCAGTCCGGATGCTGTGTCCGGCCTCCTCTGCCTCTGCTCTTAGTCCATGCACGTCGATGAACCGCTGGCAGCGATGAACGAGAGCCTCTGCCTTGATGGCGGGCTGCTCCGGCCCTTCCAGGGCGACGACAAGAGCTGCCTCCTGTATCGCAATCCGTGCTTCGGCAAGAGCGGCGCCCTGCGTCGCAAACATCCCGCGAGACACGCGGTCTTCGACGGAGCCCTCAGTCAGCAGTCGTCCGGCGGTTCTCGCCTGGTGGGCGGCCAAGAGCAGCGCTGTATAGGCGTCTCGCCGTAGCCCGCGCCGCCACTGGGAGTGTGCGTTTACGGCTTCGGCCCGCACAGCATCGAGAGCAGCGCGGTAACTGGCCTCTGCCTGGGCGAATCCAGCGCGACTTGACTCTTCAGCGGCGCGTATGGCTGCCTTCATCTGCCAACGGCCTACAACGAGCGCAGTTGGGATCCCAACGGCAGCAACGACAGCGGCGGCTATGGCCCCAACTCCCTGAAAATCCATCCCCTGATCTTCGCGCACGCGGTGGGTTGGGTGTGCAGGGCTGCGGCGTAGTCACCGGGCATCCCGTTCCTCATCGTCTGTCAGGGCTGATCACGCACGCACGCGCTTCGCTGTACTCCCGCCGGCCTCAGCCACGCTGCCAATGCTGTTGACCAGAGCAAGTCGCACCGGCTGGCCCGTGACGACGGTGCCTGAGCTCTCAGCTTGGGAAGCTGCGGAACGTTGGAACCAGCCGGGGGCGCTGAACTGGGCGAACGGTGTCCCTGCCGCTTCTTCAGGCTGGTCCCTCCTCGCCGTGGTTCCCCGCTGTTCCCCGCTCGATCTGGTGCGCTTATGGTGCGTGCCGAACCCTCAACGTCTTGCGCCCTCGCCTTTACCACACGTGGTGCAGGTTGCACGGCAAAATGGCAGATTCCCCTTATGGATCATGCGAGCGCTCGCTGAGGCAGGTGTCGACGCGCTAAGAAGTGCTACGGACTTGAATAGTTGTTCAAGAGAGGCTGACCCGTGAGCACGCAAGAAAAAATCAATGAGCTGCGCCTACAGAAGCTGAAGTTGCTCGATGATCATTACAAGGAGGTGCAGCGCCTTCGAGTGGCGGTCGATCTGAAGGTGCGGGAAGTTAACCGCAAGATCGCCGAGCTGGGCAACAGTGACGTTAACCTGCCCTGTCTTGTCCGGAAGACGCCGGGCCCTGATCTCACCGTGTATCACTCAGCTGACAAGCCGTGCGGACGAGTTCGGGACCGGCGCAACTTTGCAGACATGCCCGAGAACAAGGCCAAGGACGCGTCACCATACGTCTGGTTGGAACGGTGCACGGCTTGCGATTGGCGGCGAGCGGCACGACTGCACGGTGATCGTCTTGTGAGCAGCTGAACCACAAGATTGGTGGAGGCGCAATGGGCGAGTCTCACCCTGAGCGATCTTGAAAACTGTCGTGGCAGCGATGTCGCCATGGGTTCGAATCTCACCACCTCCGCGCGATGAGCAGTGAGAATGGCCCCTGACCTGGGTAGTTGGTCGGGGGTCGTTCTCATGCTCGGGCTCTGTGGCTGCCCGGCGTTCCCCGTGGTTTCCCACTCGATCGGGCACGGGCGGGGCATACGCGCACGGTTATCGAGGGATCGGAATCTCGTAGACGATCTCGCAGAGCGCGGCGGGCACGACGATGTCGGCGGTCTCCACAGGTCGCCCCTGATCGCTGTAGTACGTCCGCCGGATGTGCGTGACGAGCGCACCCTTCTGGACGCCCAGGAGTGAGGCCTCCTCGGCGGTCGCCTGCCGTGGCTCGGGCTGCTCCACGGCGTGGCTGACGGTGATGCCGATCTCCGCCATGCGGTTCACGACCCCTGCCCCGGCGTGCGGCCCTCCCTCGGGGAGGACGACGAGCGTGCCGGCGGTGAGGTCGTACGGCTCCCAGCTCGTCGACAGCTGCACCGGCCTACCATCGGCAAGGAACTCGTACGCCGTCCGAACGCACAGCTCACCCTCGGCGATACCGAGGCGCGTGGCGATCTCCGCCGGTGTCGGAACCTTGGCCTCGGTCCGGCTCTCCCAGTCGCCCTGCCTGCCCACGGCCTTCATGTCCGCCCGGAACGGTGAGCCGCTGAGCTGCTCACGCGCCGACGACCGGACCACCCGTACGCGCTGCCGTGGCTCGGCGACGTAGGTGCCGGAACCGGCGCGACCGTCCAGCACACCTCGGGAGATCAGCAGTTCCTGCGCCCGGCGCACCACGTTGTCGCCGACGCCGTACTCCTGGCCGATCTGGGCGCGGGAGGGAAGCCGGTCCCCCGGCTCCCACTCGTGCTCCGCGATCCGCCGCCGAAGCTCGTCGGCGATGCGGAGATAGGGCGGTTGCTCAGGCATATGGAAAATCTAGTCCACTAGCTCTAAGCTAGTTAACTAGCTTCACTCAAAGTGATCGCCGCTACCCGGAGGGCTGCCCTGTGCCTGCTTCCAAGGTGTGCGCGGAGGCCATCGCAGCCCGGTTATCGGCCGTTGGGTTCGCCACGCGCGTGGAGGAGCGCGACGACTGCACGGCCATTGAGGCGGAGGTGCCGGAGCCACTCTCCGCCGAGTCATGGCGGGAGGTCCTGGAAGCGGTAGCCGATGCCGACCGCTTCGGCCTCCTCGCCACCAGTTCGAACGATCGCACCCTCTGGGCGGTCGTACACAAACGGTCCCCGCGACGGGCGATGTCGGGGGACCGGGTCATCAGTGATAGGGGCTGAACACCGTGCTCAATCGTATCCGCCGTACCGTCTCGTGCCTCAGGGAGCGGTACCTCCACAAGGGCCGGCACCGCAGCTCCGAAACGCCTGTGCGGTCGGTGGCCGTCTCCCCGGAAGTCGTTTACGGCGCGGTGCTGTTCCTGCGTCGGCACCGCGAGCACACGGGCGTTCTCGTGGGGGAGGAGACGGCGCTCGGCCGCCCGTACGTACTGGCCAGTGAGGCGCGAGCACGGCACCGCTCGGCGGCCGTGAGCCGCGCTCCCCTCGCCGGTCCTTGGTACGCCTCGGCGGGTGACCGCTGATGCCGTCCCGCCAACAGCCCCACACCACCCAACCGGGGCCCGAGTCCTACCGGTCGACCTCCTGCCGCATCGGCACACACCACGCCTGCGCGGAGTCGTCCCCGCTCACCGCACCGGTCGACGTGCCGGTGATCTATGAAACCTGCGACTGCTCGTGCCACACCGTCGCCAAGCGCCCAGTACAGACAGGGGCGGCACGGTGAGGGGGGCAGCACTCAGCGGCGCGGTGCTCTCCCCCGTCGAGATCACCTCGGCCAGCGTGCAGCTCGGCGACGTCATCCAGGTCGGGGGCCAGCAGTGCCGGGTGACCGACCTCTTCCAACTGCCCGGCGGAGCCAAGCGACTCGTATTCGACTCGGGCGAGCTGCTGACTATCCACACGGGGACCCGGCTCATCGCCCTGCGGCTCGTGCGAGTGAGAGGCGGTGATCCCACCCGTGCCCTCACGACGCGACGCCATCGCCGATGACCTCCGGGACCGGATCGTCACCGGTCGGCTCAAGCCCGGCGGACGCTTGCCTTCTGAGGCGCATCTGGCCGCGCAATACATGGTCAGTACACCGACGCTGCGGAATGCCCTCGCCGTACTCCAGGCGGAAGGCCTCATCGAGAAGACCCACGGCAAGGGGAACTTCGTCCGCCGTCCGCTCCACAGGATCACGTACGTCGGCGGGAGGCGGACCCCGGACGCGCACAGCACGGATCTAGCACCCCTGAACGTCACCGTCCACACCACCAGGGTGCGGGCCCGCGGGTATCTCGCGACCCTACTGAAGATGCCGACCGGCAGTCCTTTGATCGAGATCCTCTGTCTCGGCCATGAGGACGAGAAACCTCACAGCCTGGCTCGCATCTACGTCCCCTGCGACCTGGCGCCGGCCGCCGTGCTCCGCGAGCCACTCCCGTACGAGGCGGTGGTGACGCGACTGAGGGAACTCCGCCCGCCGCCGGCTGAGGTCCGGGAGGAGATCAGCGTTCGCCTCCCGACACCGGAGGAGGCGTCCACCCTCCGGATCAGCTCTGCCCTGGCAGTCCTCGTCGTCATACGCCAGACGGCCGACACCTCTGGACGCGTGGTCGAGGCGGCCCTCCTGGTGCTGCCGGGGGATCGGGCCGACGCGGTGTTCACCACTCACTACGTGATCGATGAGAGGCCGACGAAAACATGACGACGTCAAACGAACTGCGGCTCCTCCCCTGGACGGGGCCCGACGGCAAGCCGTGCTTTCTCAGCACCGATGACAGCGGCGGCCACATGTCCCGCCTGGCCGACAACATCGAGTCAGTACAACTCGGCACGGCAACCCAACTACTGGACCAGGCGATCGACATGCTCGCCACCGACACGGCCCCGGACGACATGCAGCTTCTGGCGAAGAACCTGACCGGAGCTTTGAGGGACACGCTCCGCGTGGCGACCAGCCGAGGCCACCGCTTGGACAGCCGGTCTACCGATCATCGGTGCCGCTGACCAGCGTGACAGAAGAGGTCCACGGCTCTGACTAGTTCAAATGCCGTGGGCTTCTGTCGTTGTTGGTTGGCGTCGGGTGACCTCGGACGGCCCAGCGACGGCCCGGGCGGCCTCGACCGCCAGGCGCTTAGAAGATGCGGGCGAGCCTTGATGAGTCCACCTGATCGGTATACGCCAGCGCCGTGCTGGGCCGTTGAGTGCCGCTGCCGTGCGCCGTCGTTGCCGTCAGTACCGCCGTCACTGACATCGTACGCAGTGCCCTGCTAACCACTGCGGTGATGCCTGAATACGGCGGTCACCCTTGGCGGCGCCGAGCAGCCGCTGAAGTCCGCTGTTGTTGCCATCAGTCGCGCGGCTGTCAGCCGTCTACTGGAACTGAGGTAGGGACGGAGCGAGAGGCACAGGCTTCAACGGGGCAGTGAGCACGACACCCGAATGGAGCAGCACAGGAACCGAGATCGCCGCGAGGCTCATCTCCTGCCGTGCGAGTGGCAGCTGCATGCGGCGTGGGTAGCTGCGTCCGATGAAGCTGGCTGAGTTGGTGTTGTAGACAACAAGTCTCCTAGCGGTGACGCTAGGTGGTCAGCTGGTGTGGGTTCAGGGGAGGGAACCATGGGGCGAGTAGAAGAACTGCGGGAACGGACTGTCTGGAAGAGTGATCCACACACTCAGGTCAAGCACCTGGTATACCGACACTATCTGCAGTGCTGGATGGGTAAAATCCTCCAGACGTTTCGCGAGGCCACCATCGTGGACGGATTCGCTGGCCCGGGTGTCTACACCGACGGTCCGCCCGGCTCCTCCATCGTGGTCGCCAAGACCTTCCTGGAGCACACCGCGCAGCGACGCTTTGGTCGACTCAACCTCATCTGTCTCGAAGAGCGACCCGACCGGGTGGAAGAACTCCAACGCCAGTTCGCTAAGTTGCCTCATTCACCGCAGTTGAACATCAGCATCCAGCCGCCGGGCACCTTCGCTGAGCAGCAGTCCCGGTTGTCCACGCTTGCTCACCGCGGTCGTGCCGATACCCCCGTGCTGTGGCTGATTGACCCGTTTGACCTGAAGAGTGCGCCGTTCTCGCTGATCAGCCAGTGCCTCACTGGCCCCCGTGACGAGGTGCTGTTCACCCTCTTCACTAACGAGCTGCACCGCTTCTGCCAGCGTGAGGGCTTCGACAAAACGATGACCGCCTACTTCGGTGGCGACCACTGGCAGGTGGCGACGCCCGAGCGTCGTGCGGGCGCCCGCAAGGAGGCGTTCGCCACGGCCTACCAACAAGGCCTCAGACGTCAAGGCTTGTTCACCGGCAGCTTCGGTATCAAAATCAGTAATCAAAGCGCGCGCTACCACCTGATCCTGGCCACCCACAGCGAGGCCGGCCTGAAGTGCTGGGCGCCCGTTACTTGGAAGCTGGACAGCTACAGCGGACAGGGTGCGTCCGCCGACACGGCAGACGCGCCCTCGCTGTTTGACGAGACCTCGATCGTGGACCGGCTGGACGTCGCCCTGCACGGCCACGCTGGCACCGAGCAGCGGTGGGAGACCCTATCCAGTCAGGCGGCCCGGTTGAATCACATGGACAAACACCTGCGCCAGGTCCTGGACAACCTGGCCGCCCAGGGCCTGGCAATCCGTGTCGACCCGGTCAAAGCGCGCACGGCCTGGCCGGAAGGCTGCACCGTGCGGTTCTACGCTCCTGAGGATGTCGCCGACGAAGCCTCCTAGCCTGCAGGCAGCAGAGGGTGGTCTGGCAAGTCATCCCAGGTGCGGCCGTCTAGTTCACGGCCGCCGGCCTTCGGCGTGCGACCGCCCCACTGCTTGAAAAAGAACGACACCTGAGATTCCTGGCAGATGTCGCGGATCTGCATCACCCACCTAGCGTCCAGCGGTCGGTGCCCGGGTCCCGACTCGCCGCCAGCGATGACCCAGTCGATTCCCGTCAACTCCAGCCCATCCAGCGGCCCCAACAAGGGCTCGCATGAGAGGAACTTCACCGCCGCGGGCACCTGCCGTAGGTCGTCGACACGCGGCAGCTCCTTCGCGCTCTCAACGGATACGCCCATCCAGAGATTCGTCGGCCACTCCAGGCGATCAGCAACCTGTCTCAGGCGCCGAGCCCGCTTGGTGAGCACCTGGTAGGTGTGCTGCGGCGTGTCGGCGATCACCTCGAATACGCGACGCACGTAATCGAGAGGTACCCGTGCATGGAACAAGTCGCTCATGGAGTTCACGAACACGGTCCGCGGACTCTTCCACCCGTACGGCACGCGCAGAGCATCCGGGTGCAACGTCAACCCGAACCCAGGACCGGAGGTGCGCGGGTCCCCATCAGCCTGATACTTCGGCGACCCCATCGCCTTCAGCCGCTTCGCCAGCGTCAGCGCATAGCAGTTGTCGCATCCGCTGGAGACACGGTCACACCCTGTGGTCGGGTTCCACGTCGCCTCGGTCCACTCGATCGCACTGCGGTCACTCACCGGCCGGCCCTCCATCCCCTCGAACCGAGCCCACCCACCGACGGCACAGCCACGGCCCGCTAACTGTCTAACGACCCATCACACCACCGGACACCGGCATCCAACCATCCGGCGCCCAGACTGTATGCCCTGAGACCAAGTATCGAACACGCGTTCACGCCTTTGTGGTACGCGCCACTCAAGGGTGTCGCCCCACTGCTGCCCTGGCAGCGCCTCGGCGCTCTCCTGAATGCACTCAATTCAGTCACAACTGATCAACGGCGGCTGTGACCTGCGGCCGCCTTATCGATCAACGGCCTGACCTGCTGCTGAGCTGTCGGTAGCTGTCGACGTTGGTCATCGTTGAGCGCCCTTCCACGGCCCCTGGGCGGCCCGGAAGGGCGCTTGCTTGTGTGCCAGCGTTGGGCCTGCCCCCGGCCTCGCGAAAGGGCCAGCAAGGACGGTAAGAGCTTCGTCGACTCCGTTAGCGCGATGGGCTGATGCTGTCTCAGCGCGACGAGTATGATGTTTGCGGCGGCTGGGTGGTGCCGTCTTTGCGCTCTAAATTCCTTGGAGGGAAAGTGAGCAAGGAAATCTTGCGGGCTACTGACGTATTCGGCATCACTCGCGATCTCCCGCTGAACTATGTCACACGGCCTGCCGTAGATGATGAGCTGGTCGCTGCATTGTCCCGCGATCAGCACTTGGTCATCTACGGAAGCTCGAAGCAGGGAAAGACCTCCGTCCGCAAGTACCACCTTCGCGACGATGAATACATCGTCGCCACTTGCTCGAATAGGTGGAATCTCGGGCAGCTAAACTCGACCATCCTCAAGCAGGCCGGTTACACGGTCGTGCAAACGGAAACGCGAGCGGCGAGCGGGCATTATAAGATCCAAGCGAGCGCGAAGCTTTCCGCGAAGCTGTTCGGCAAGGGGATCGAAGGTCAGGTCGGCGGCGAAGGTGGTCGGCAAACTACAAACGAAGTAACGACTGCTCCTCTAGAGCTGGATCCCTTCGATGTCAACGACGTGATTTGGGCATTGAAGGAAATCGGCTTCGACAAATGGATTGTCCTTGAGGACTTTCACTACCTCCCTGAGGAAACGCAAAAAGACTTTGCGGTCGCCCTCAAGGCCTTCCATGAGAGTTCCAGCTTCACCTTCATTGTCGTTGGTGTTTGGTTGCAGGAAAATCGTTTGGTGCAGTTCAATGGTGACCTCAGTGGGCGAATAACCACAATCAATGCGGACAAGTGGCTGCGTCCGGAACTGGAAGAGGCCATAGACCTCGGAGAGGAGAAGCTCGGCATAAAGTTCGACGCTGCTTTCCGGAATACCTTGCTGAGTAGTTGCTACGACAGTATTTATGTCGTTCAGGAGTCTTGTCTGCAGGCTTGCACTAAGAGTGGCGTCCATGAGACACAAAGTCCGACTCGCTCAGTAGCCGTGGGTGCGTCCGCGAACAGCATTATCAAAGAAGTAGTGGACAAGCAGTCGGCGCGGTTCAGTGACTTCCTGACCAACTTTGCAGCCGGTTTTGGTCAAACCGATTTGGAGATGTACCGTTGGCTTCTGGTCCCTTTGATTGGGGCCTCGACTGAGATGTTGGAAAGCGGGCTCCCGTATCGGAATATTCGTCGCATACTTTCGCGTGTGCATCCGCGAGGCTCGTCGCTGAATGCGGGAAATGTTACTCAGGCCCTGAAAGGGGTGGCGAGTCTCCAGGTGCAGCAGGGCGTGAAACCCCTCGTGCTTGACTACGACCAGTCACTCAAACGTCTGAACATCGTAGACCGAAGCTTCCTTATCTGGCTGGTTCAGCAAGATAGGGAAGATCTCGTGGACATGATTGATGTGCCGGCGGACGTACTTCAGTCCCTGGATTCAGAGGAAGAAGAGGAATAGGTAGCCCGAGCCTTCGAGGGAAGGTATCAAAGTGTGCGCTCGGTGAGTCATCCGGATATAGTGCGGGGTAGCTGAGAGCGGTCGGCGGAGCGGCTTTGGGCTGGAGCTGCTTTGGGGCGAGTGATCTTGGCCCCGTAAGCTGATGGCGAGTCGGGCAGTCTGTGGACCTGCCCGTTAAAGCACGACGTTGGGGCCAAGATCTTAGAGGCTCGCCCCAAAGTGGCTGCCTAAAGCCGTGGAGCCGACCGCCCCAGCCACAGAGGGTGTGTCCCCCTTCATGCCCGCAGCCGCCGAGCGCGTCGCCGGGCGCGGCCAGCCGGGGCGCAGACAGGAGGCGGGCCGTGCCGCAGAGGCGGCGCGCGCCCGCGCCGTGCGCGGGCCTTGATGAAGTAGGGAAAGTCTTATCCCGCTGGGATGAGGTGCTTGCCGTCGTGGCTTCGTACGTGGGGGCCAGCCCCGTCTAGGGCGTCCAGGAGTCTGATCGCGTAGACCTCGGCCATGCGGTCGCTGACCTCGTCGGGTGTGAGCCAGGAGACGGCTGTGGACTCGCTTGAGGTGCGTTCGGTGCCGCCGGAGGGCTTGCAGCGGAAGACCAGGGCGACGATGCCTCGGGTGGTGTTCTTGTAGACGCCGGTGAGTTCGTCGACCTCGACGTGGATGCCGGTCTCTTCCCAGACTTCGCGGGCTACGCCGGCCTCTGGGGTCTCGTTGAGTTCGAGTACGCCGCCGGGGAGTTCCCAGGTGCCGTTGTCGGCTCGGCGAATGGCCAGGAGGCGGCCGTCTTCGCGCACGACGACTCCGGCTACGGATACGGAGTGCAGGGGCGTCGACGTTGCTTCCTGTGGTTGACTCATATACAGGAGCATAGGAGGCAGAGAAGGACTATGGGAACTGCGGTAGAGGGGGGCAGGTCCGGGCCTCGGTACGTGCAGATCGCGGACGAGATCGTGCAGCAGATCCGGGCGGGTGTGCTCAAGCCCGGTGACATGGTGCCGAGTGAATCGGAGCTGGTGGACCGCTACGGCGTGTCGGGGGGCACGATCCGCAAGGCCATGGTTGAGGTGCGGGCGAGCGGGCTGGTCGAGACCCGGCACGGTAAGGGGTCGATCGTGAAGGACCGGCCGCCGGTGCGGCACCGTTCCTCCGACCGTTTCCGGCGTTCGCTCCGCCAGGGCGGCAAGGCCGCGTACCTCGCGGAGTCCGCGCAGTCCGGAGCCACGGCCAAGGTGAGCGTCCTCTACATCGGGCCCATGGAGGCTCCCGCGGATGCCGCTCAGCGGCTCGGCGTTTCCGCCGGCACCCAGGTGCTCGCCCGGCGGCGCCTCTACTTCCGCAACGGCACCCCGGTCGAGACGGCCTCCTCCTACCTCCCGTGGGACGTCGTCAAGGACATCCCCGAGTTGTTCGCCGAGAACCCCGGCGGCGGTGGCATCTATGCCCGACTCGAAGACCATGGACATGAGTTCGCGGAGTTTGTCGAGACGCTGCAAGCGCGGCCGGCCTCCAAGGCGGAAGCCTCCGAGCTGGCGCTGAGTCCGGGTGCGCCGGTGGTTCATCTGATCCGGGAGGCTCGTACGACGGCTGGAGTCGTGGTGGAGGTCTGCGACACGCTCATGGCTGCTGACCAGTTCGTTTTCGAGTACCGGATCCCTGCCGCCGACTGACGCTCGCTCAAGTTCCCGCAACCCGTCGTGACTTCGCGATGTCGCGGCGGGTTGACTCATGTACAGGAGTGATCACTCTTCTTCATGTCGCTCATATATATGAGTGACGGAGTCCAGCATCTATAGAGGAGTGTTCTGCTGTGCGTCAGATCCCCGTCGACACCTCCGCCGCGACCGTGATGGTCGCCAAGACCCCGCAGCCCAAGGTGCGTGACCGCCGTACCGGCGAGATCGCCACCGACGCCGAGACCGGCGCGAAGCTGATGACCGTGGACGTGATGTTCGCGGCCAACGACGAAGTCGAGATCCTGTCGGTCACCGTCCCGGAGACCGGCATCTCCGGAGACCTGACCTTGGGCACCCCGGCCGCGCTCACGGGGCTCATCGCCCGGCCGTGGGAGAACGAGTTCAACGGCCAGAAGCGGCACGGCATCGCCTTCCGCGCGGTCGCCGTCACCTCGCTGGCCACCACGGGCACGGGCTCGAAGGCGGCCTGAGCCATGACGTGGCCGACGGTCTTACTGCTGGTGGTCGTCGCCGCTGCGGGTCTCCTGCGGTGGCGGCGTCCCGCCTGGTACTGGCTGACCTTCGGGGTCACCTTCGCTGTCGTGCGCGTCCTGGTCCGCTACACCTCCGTCATGGAGGCCTGCGGGCTGACGGCTCCGCCCTCGCGCTGGCGCCTCATGCTGGCCCGGATGACCAACCGCCCGGCACCGGAATCCCGCGCGGCGCGCATCCTGCGGCTGCGGCCCACCCACACCGGCCTGGTCCTCCGGCTCAAACTCCGACCGGGACAGGGCGCCTTCGACGTCGCCGCCGCCTCGGACCGGCTGCGCCACTCCTTCGGGATGTACGGCGTCACCTCCCGTGAGCTGCGCTCCGGTGTGGTCGAGATCCGGATGACCGGCTACGACGTGCTCAAGCGGGTGCAGATGCCGGCCAAGACCGACACCCGACTGATGAGTGTCCCAGTCGCGCTGCGGGAGGACGGCTCGGTGCACTACCGCGACTACCGCGCCGTCCCGCACGGTCTGACCCTCGGCGCCACGGAGTCCGGCAAGTCCGTCTATCAGCGCAACCTCGTCGCCGGGCTCGCCCCGCAGCACGTCGCGCTGGTCGGCATCGACTGCAAGCAAGGGGTCGAGCTGTTCCCGCTGGCCCGCCGGTTCTCCGCGCTCGCTGACAACCCCGATACCGCGCTGGAGCTGCTGGAGGCGCTGGTGTCCCACATGCAGGACGTGTATCAGCTCATCCGCGCCGAGCAGCGGATCAGCGCTGCCGTGCCGGATGCGGAGATCGCCGCCGACATCTGGGATCTGCCCGAGGACCTGCGGCCGGTGCCGGTCGTCGTCCTGGTCGACGAGGTCGCCGAACTCGCGCTCTTCGCCAGCAAGGAGGAAGAGAAGCGCCGGGACCGGATCATCACCGCCCTGGTCCGTCTCGCCCAGCTCGGCCGCGCGGCCGGCGTCTACCTGGAGATCTGCGGGCAGCGCTTCGGCTCCGAACTCGGCAAGGGCATCACCATGCTCCGCGCCCAGCTCACCGGCCGCACCGCCCACCGCGTCAACGACGAGACGTCCGCGAACATGGCCTTCGGCGACATCGCCCCGGACGCCGTCCTCGCCGCCATCCAGATTCCCGCCGAGACACGCGGAATCGCCATCGCCGGGGACTCCACCGGCGGCTGGCACCGCATCCGCGCCCCGCACACCACACTGCGCCAGGCCGTGAACGTCTGCAACAAGCACGCCGACCGCACCCCCGAGCTGCCTGCCCTCGCGCCCTTCCGGCCTGCGGTCGCTTCGCTGCCCTCGGCCAGTGTGCCGCTGTCCAAGACAGCCCCCGCCACAGCCTGACCCCACCCCCCTCCCACGGCAGACGCGACCGTCCTTCGCGCCGGGTCCCTACCCCCGTCATGCCTGATCACAGGAAGGAGCCGTGATGGCTCGCCCCGCTCTCCGTATCGACGCCGTACTCGTTCAGGCCGTCATCGCCGGGGCGCTGTCCTTCGCCCACCTGCACGACCTCGCCGCCGCTGCCGGACAGACCGGCTGGAAGGCTTGGGCCTACCCCGTCTCGGTCGACCTGCTCCTGGTCGCTGCCTGGCGAAGGCTGCGTGCCGACGGACCGTCCCGGCTGGCCTGGTGCTGGTTCGTCATCGCGCTGGTCGCATCGCTCGGTGCCAACGTCGCTACGGCCGGGCTCCTCGACCTCGGCGACGTTCCGGCCTGGCTGCGCATCCTCGTCGCCGCCTGGCCCGCCCTGGCCTTCATGGGCGGCACATTCCTCGCCCACTCACCCGCGGACCCCGCCCCGGCTCCGCCGGCGCCCTCTGTCCCGGCTCAGGGCCCCGTGCCCGATACGGCTGCCGCTGAGCCGGGCCCGGCGCCTGACCCCCCCCGTCGCCCCGCAGATTGAGGAAGCCCCTGCCCTGTCCACAGCCGTGCCGGTCCCGGCCGCGCTCGTCGACCACGCCCGCAAAGTGGCCGACGACCACCACGCACGCACCGGCGCCCCGATCGACACCGACACCCTCCGCGCCCGCCTCGGCGTCCCGCCCCACCTCGCCGACGCCATCGCCGCCCAACTCACCTGACCCGACCGAAACCCGAGAGGAGACCTGCTGACATGCCCGCCCGCGACTTCTTCCACTCCGTCATGCGGATCGGCCCCGTGCAGATCGGCACCCACCGCGACCGCCGGGGCCAGACCAAACACGCTGCCGTGTGCACCAATGACCGCTGCGGCTGGTCCGCCGACTACTCCAGCCAGTCCGCCGCACAGCTCGCCGCCCGCACTTACCGCTGCCGCGTCAGCTAGGAGGCCACCCGATGGACATCCCGCTCTGGCTCGCGCTCCTCACCGTCGGCTACCTCGGCGTCAAGCTCATCCGCCCGCCCTGGTGGCTCATCGCCGTACTCCTCCTCGGCGGCTTCCTCATCGCCGACAGCGTGCTGGCCCCCGTCGTCAACGGCTTCGTCAAGTAACACGACCGAAGGGAGAAGCCCGATGCTCCGCCCGAAGATCCCGACCAACCCCACGCCCGCCGGCCACCTCGCGCCGCCCGTAGTCGTGGAGCCGACCGCTGTCGTGCCGAGCGTGCAGGGTCCGCCTCCGGCTCCGGCCACTCCCGCACCGACCCGGCCCACGGTGCAGCTCACCCCCGGCACCGCCCTCGCCCTCTTTTGCGGCGGAACGGCCGTCGTCCTGGTCGTCGGCGCCGTACTCGTCTCGTTGCTCCTGGCCGTCGCCATCACCGGCGCCTCGGTCGCCGTCTGCGCCCTGGTGATCCGTTCCCTCGTCCACGCGGACGCCAAGCAACGCTGACCGGCCCCCGGGCGGCCTCGATACCGCCAAGCATCCGCCGCCCGGGTGCCGTCCCCAACCGATCTCATAACCGGAAGGAAGCACCCAGCATGGCGCACCGTGCCCCGACCGCGCATGCCCCGCTGCTCGACCCGACCACTCTCGGCGACCTCCTCCGCGTCGCCTCGGCCCCCGACTACACCCGCTGGGAAGACCAGATCCGCCGCACCGGCGGCTGCCCCGACCCCATCCACCTCA
Source organism: Streptomyces sparsus (assembly GCF_054776295.1). NCBI lineage: Bacteria > Bacillati > Actinomycetota > Actinomycetes > Kitasatosporales > Streptomycetaceae > Streptomyces > Streptomyces sparsus. The sequence continues at coordinate 31,882 of NZ_BAAHCA010000002.1, read as the reverse complement.
CCGGCTGGACCCTCCACAAGGACAAGATCACCGGCGAAACCCTCCACCACTACACCACCGCCGTGGAACCCGGCGGACGCCTCCGCCTTGCCTGCGGCAACCGCCGCGCCTCCCGCTGCCCCTCCTGCGCCTGGACCTACGCGGGCGACACCTACCACCTCATCCGCGCGGGCCTGGCCGGAGACGACCGCCGAGACGTCCCCACCACGGTCCGGGATCACCCGCGCGTGTTCGCCACGCTCACCGCTCCCTCCTTCGGCCCGGTCCACAACCGGCCCGACCACGGCGCCTGCCGCTGCGGCACCCAGCACGCCCCGGAACTGGGCACGGCCCTCGACCCGGCGACGTACGACTACGCGGGCGCCGTCCTGTTCAACAACCACGCTGGGCAGCTCTGGCAGCGGTTCACCACTCGCCTGCGTCGCGAACTCGCCGCCCGCGCCGGCCTCACCCGCCGGGAACTCGCCGACCGCGTTCGTGTCTCCTACGGCAAGGTCGCCGAGTTTCAGAAGCGCGGTGCCCTGCACTTCCATGCGGTGATCCGGCTCGACGGACCGGACGGACCAGGAACGCCCCCACCTGCCTGGGCAACGGTCGGCCTCCTCGCCGACGCCATCCATGCCGCTGCGGCGCACTCCTACACGTCCGTCTCCGTTCCGGCTGCCGGGGACCAACCGGCCTGGTCCTTCCGCTGGGGCACACAGCTCGACGTCCGCCCGGTCAAGGCCTTCGGCGACGGCTCCGACATCACCGAACAGGCCGTCGCCTCTTACGTCGCCAAGTACTCCACCAAAGCCGCCGAGAACACCGGCACGCTTGACCGCCGTATCGGCGAACTCGCGGAACTCGACCGCCACCAGGTCCCGGACCACACCCGCCGACTCATCACCGCATGCCGGGACCTGGACCGCCTCTACCCGGACCGGCGCCTCTGGGCCTGGGCTCACATGCTCGGCTTCCGCGGCCACTTCTCCTCCAAGTCCCGCCGCTACTCCACCACCCTCGGCGCCCTGCGCCAGACACGCGCCGACTACCGCGCCGCCCAGGAACACGCCGCCCTCGCCCTGGACGACCGCGAGCCGGACACCGTCCTCGTTCTCACCGACTGGCAGTACGCCGGACACGGCCACACCCCCGGCGAATCCGCCCTCGCCGCCACCATCGCCCGGGACCTCCAGCTCAACCGAGAAACCGCACGCGAAGCACTGCAAGACCAACTGGCCCTGGAAGGAGCCGCAGCATGACCGCCGCCGCTGCCACCGCCGAGCTGCTGACCGTGCCGGAAGTCATGGCGCGTCTCAAGGGCGGACGCTCGAAGGTCTATGACCTGATCCGCTCGCGTCGACTCGTCTCCATCAAGATCGATGGGGCGCGTCGTATCCCCGCCACCGCTGTGCGGGACTTCGTCCTCGGCCAGATCGAGGAGGCTGCCTGATGGCTGCTCCGCGCAAGCGCAATCCGAACGGCGCCGGCACCATCACCAAGCGCAAGGACGGCCGGTACCAGTGCGCTGTCTACGTCCTCCAGCCGGACGGCACCCGCGCTCGCAAGTTCGCCTACGGCAAGACCTGGGCCGAGTGCGACGTCAAGCGCCGGAAGCTGCTCGCCAAGGTGGACCAGGGCGTGCCCGTGCCCACCAAGTCGGCCAAGCTCTCGGAGTGGTTGCCTTACTGGCTGGACAACGTCATCAAGCCTCGGCGGAAGCTCAGTACGTACGACAAGTACGAGGCGCACGTCCGGCTCTACCTCGTGCCGCTGCTCGGCGCCAAGCGGCTCGAATCGCTCGGCGTCGCCGACGTGCGCCGCTTCCTCGTCCGTTTGGAGAAGGAGACGACTGCGGCGACCGCCAAGGAATCTCACCGCGTCCTGCGATCGGCGCTGTCTTCCGCCTGCCGCGAGGAACTGATCACACGCAACGTCGCCAAGCTGGTCGAGCCGCCCCGCACCGACAATCGTGAACTGAAGCCTTGGACCCTCGACGAGACGCTCGACTTCCTCGCCGCCTCCCGTAAGGACCCGCTGTACGCGGCCTTCGTGCTCGCCATCGCCATGGGGCTCCGTCGGGGAGAGATCATCGGCCTGCGCTGGTCAGACCTCGACCTCGACAGCCGCGTTCTCTACGTCCGCCAGCAGACGCAGCGTCGTCGGGGCGTCCTCTACGACGATGACCCCAAGAGTCGCCGTCGCCGGGCCGTTCCGCTGCCCGCCCTCTGCATCGCGCCCCTGCGCTGGCACCGGATGCGGCAGACGGCTGCTCGGGTCAAGGCGGGCAAGCAGTGGCAGGAGTCCGGCTACGTCTTCACCACCCGTACCGGCCGTCAGGTCGAGCCGCGGAACGTCTACCGCTCCTTTACCCGCGTCGCCGAGTCCGCCGGCCTCCGCGTGATCCGGCTGCATGACGCCCGGCACGGCACCGCCACACTCCTCACGGCGGCCGGAGTTGCACCCCGCGTCGTGATGGAGATCCTCGGGCACTCTCAGATCAGCATCACCATGGACGTCTACACGCACGTCGTGCAGGACACGCAGCGCGAGGCCATGAGTCACATGGACCGGCTGCTCAGGAAGCGGCGCCCTGATCGTGGGTGATCGCCCGCGTTGATGTCAGAAGTGGATGTCAAAGGCCACCTAGGAACCTTCCTAGGTGGCCTTCTCCCTTGTGCCCCCGGCAGGATTCGAACCTGCGACACCCGCTTTAGGAGAGCGGTGCTCTATCCCCTGAGCTACGGAGGCGAGGCGCGGCCTGCGGAACCGGCAGTCAGCTCTGGTCGACTGATGCACAAGCCTTGTGGTCGGGGTTGCTGCTCACGCCCTGGCGTGGGTGGTGACAGGTGCAACCCCGCTGACCACGGACAGCGTAGCTGATGCGAGGGGTCTGGTGACCACTCCTCCTCGGTGGGCGAGGGACGCCTCCTGATGTGCGGACTGGCCGAGGGCTGCGGAGGGTGATCGATTTCGGAGAGGTGTGGGTTGCAGGCGTAAGCCGGCAGCCCGTACGGGGCTGTCGACCCGCCGGGGCGTGCGGTCCCGTGGCTCGATCTCCATCTGCCCCGCAGTGATGTACGGCGTTCCAGGTGCCCGGCTCGGGGCGAAGACCCGCGGGAAGGGCCGGGCCAGGCTGCGGCGCAGGCGTCCGAGATGTCCCTCTCTGGCAGTCGGGGCCGTTGCGCTTGGCGATGTGCGTCACGCGTCGGCGGCGACGAAGCAGGGATTGCCTCGGTGGAGTCCCACGCTGTGGGAACGTCCGGTTCACTCATTCAGGGCAAGCGTGGAATATCTGCGTCATCGCGCGTCCTTCGTGCCCCTTTTCTTGCCGTTTGCTGCCTTTGTTGATGTCGGCGTCGGCGTCGGTGTTGTCAGTTTCAGCGCTGGAGGCCGTCGGATGCAGGTCCGAGGCAGCCCTCCGGGGAATGCCCCCTCCTCGCGCGGTGACTCCGGCTTCCCGTGCGACCCCGCATGCCGGCTCCTCGCCACCCTTCTGACCAGCATCGGACGTTCAGCTGCTCGAACTATCCGATAAGGATCGGAGGCGGGAACCGGCAGTGCGCTCTCGTCGGAAGCACCGTTGCGTTACGGGACCAGCGGCACTGGACGCCTGGCCACTTGCGCTTTGCGCCGGAGCCACCGCAAAGCTGGCATCACCTCGATCCGGTCCTGTCCGGCAGACGGCGAAGCGCCCGCCCTTCGACCGGGATGTTCGGTGGGTCAATTCGGTGCCGCTATCGCCTTCCGCAGGGTAGCCACCACGGTGAGCACGTCCGCTTCGCTGAGCCCCGGGTGCAGAGGCAGGCACAGGGTGGTCTCCGAAGCCCGGTCGGATCCAGGCAAGTGCGGGTGCTCGGCCCCGTAAAGAGGCACCTTGTGAAGCGGCGCGTAGCGGAAGGTCGTGTAGATCTTCGCGGCGTAGAGGTCGGAGGCCACCTGGTCACGGATCTCGGGGCTGAGTTGGATCCAGTAGAAGTAGTAGCTGGACTCGTGCCCCTCGGGCAGCGGCGGCGGAGTGCGCACGCTGTGGAAACCGGTCAGTTCACGGTCGTACAGGTCGACGATCTCCTTTCGGCGGGCAATGAGCTCGGGGAGGCGGCGGAGTTGTACGGTGCCGATCGCCGCCGTCATGTCGTTGCCGATGACCCGGCGCCCGAATTCGGGAACGTCGAGCTCCCACCAACGGTGCGAGACCTTGGCGAATCCAATGCCGCTGGGCTGGCCCAACCCGTGGTAGGCGAGCCGACGAGCACGGGCGGCCCGCTGCGGATCACGGACGTAGAGCATGCCGCCGTCTCCGGTGACCATGACCTTCATGGCGTCGAAGCTCCACATGGCCAGGTCGCCGAACGAGCCGACGGCTCGGCCGTCGACCCGGGAGGCCGGAGAGCACGCGGCGTCCTCGACCAGGCTGACGTCCCGTTCGCGGCACAGTTCGGCGATGCGCGTGATGTCGCCCGGATAGCCGCCGTAGTGGAGAACGATGACAGCCTTGGTGCGCGCAGTGAGGGCCCGCTCGATGTCCTCGGCCGTCGGGTTGAGAGTGCGCGCGTCGACATCGCAGAAGACGGGACGGGCTCCGGTCGCCAAGATGGCGTTGGCAGCCGCGACGAAGCTGAGTGACGGTAGTACCACCTCGTCGCCCTCGCCCAGGTCGAGCGTTTCCAAGGCGAGGAAGAGGCCCGCCGTGCCGGAGTTGACGAAGATGACCTGTCCGGGTGCGGCGCCGATGTGTTCCGCGAAGGCGGCTTCGAACGCTTGGGTGCGAGGGCCGTGTCCGAGCCACTTGCTGTCGAACACCTCTGCCACAGCCTTGAGTTCCTCTTGGCCGACTTGCGGCTGGAAGAGATTGATCACGTCTGCCTCCTGAAAGGGTTGGGCGGGCTGTCATGTGCTCTGGCAGGCGGTCGCTGTGCCGGCCCGCCACAGCTCCTGCCGGCGCGTCAGCCCGAATGGGTCCGCGACGGGTCGACCACGACGTCGGGCCGGCCACCGTGTCCGTGGTAGGGATGCGTCGAATCGTCTGGTTCCGAAGCGATCCGCTCGGTACCGCCTCGGGAGTGCCGGTGGTCGAGCGAGGGGGATGCGGCTCAAGCCGCTCCTACTGGGCGGTTTCCGGGGTGAGGACCGTGCGGGCGAGAAGCTGGGCCGCGGGGGAGAACTGAAGCGCGTTGTGCCCCGCGCCGCAGGTGATGTCGCGCCAGAAGCGCTGTAGTTCCTCGTGCTCGGCGTGAGCCCGCGTGCCGGCGTTGCGCAGCAGGCGGTCCACCGCGGTGCTGAGCAGATCCGCGACCAGGGCGCAGTCACGGACGTTGCGTGCCGTCCCGGATGCGGCGACGCCCCCGGAGTCGGCCGAATCGGCGACGCGGGTCAAGGCGAGGCCGGCCATGTGGATCTCACCGTCGCTGCGCGCGAGGACCTGTTCGTACACGCTCTGGTCAGTGGCGCCGGAAACTCCGGCGGGTGCGTCGGCCAGGCGATAGCCGACAAGCTCCGACCAGCGGCGCACAGCACCGTGCGCGGCACCGAGAAGCGGAGCGGTCAGGGACAGTCCGTTGACCGCCTTCAGGGGTACCTGGTGCCAGCGGGCCGCTGAGTCCGACGCAGCGCCGGTCACAACGGAGTTGAGAAGGATGGACCGTTCCGTCGGGACCGTGACGTCGTCGACAACCACGGTGTTGCTGCCCGTGCCGCGCATACCGAGGGTGAACCAGGTGTCTTCGACCGTGAGATCGTTCCGGTTGACCGCGAACAAACGCACCTCTGAACGTCCCTGGAGCTCAGCTCGGGCGGCGACCAGTACCCAATGGGCGAACCGGATGCCGCTGACATACGGCCAACGGCCCGCCACGCGCCAGCCGCCGGTCTCCGCGGTCGCGGTCCCTGCGGGGATGAGCCCCGCGGCCACCACCGTTTCGGGACCCTTCGCCCAGACTTCCTCCTGCCCGGCTGCCGGTAAGTAGCCTGTGAGACGACCGGAGTTGGCGATCACGGAGGCGACCCACGCGGCGGAGGCGCAGCCTTGTCCGACCGCCGCGGTGGCCTCGAGGAGGTCTGTGAAGCCGCCCCCTTGCTCCACCAGGCCCGCCCTCTCCTCTGCCAGGCCCAGCGGAGCGAAGTGGCGCGCGAACCCCGCGTCCAAAAGCGCGTCGACGACGTCGGGGTGGAGCTCGCGGCCGGTGTCGGCGTCTGCGGCGTGCCGGGTGGCCAGTGGGACGACTTTCCGGGCGGCGGCGGCCAGGGGTTTCACAGCTGTGTCAGCGGTCACGGAATCTCCCGTATGTCGGTCCGGTGTCGTCCGGAGAGTCGATCGATTCGGGCGGTGTGGGCTGTCGTTCAGCCCTTCAGCCCCACCCGACGCGCGGCGGTCATGAACACCTCGGTGGTCTCGGGGAGGCGCTCCATCGCGTCCCGGTATCCGGCCCTGCTCTCGGCGAGGGTGTCTCGGACCGTCGGGTCGTAGAGGGTGGCCTCGAGACCGGCCACCACGGACTCCTCGTCGAACAGCTCGGCCCGAACGGCGGTGTCCGTGAAGGGGTTGTCCTGGAGCAGCGGGCCGACGACTCCGGTCCACCTCAGCGGCCACATGTGGAAGGGTGGAATCTCGTCAGGGAAGTCGGCCAGCCACGCGCGCACCGTGGGGGACAGCCCGCCGCAGGCCCGCTCCAGCTCGTCAGCTCCCGGCACTGTGCCGCGCTCGGAGGTGGCGCCCAGCGCGAAGCTGTTGAGGGTGAAGAGCCCCGGCACGTCGGAAAGCATGGCCCGTTCGAGAGCGAAGGACGGCAGGAAGAGCGCCAACACCCCGTCCGACGCGCCGATCAGGTCGGTGTACTGCTGCGACGAGTACGTGGGTCTTGTGACCACCCGGTCAGCCGGCAGCCTGTCGAACGCGTCCCACACCGGGCCGATGAACAGGAAGTGCGTGTGCTTCGGCAGTCTGGCCAGGTAGTGGGCGACCAACTCAGGGACACGGCGGGCCAGCGCACGCGTGGCCGGACCGGCACGTGTCTGCATCAGGTGCTGCCAGGGCAGCGACGGCACCGCGAGCAGCCGGGCCGACTCGCTCACCCCCAGGGAGGACCGCACCGCGAGCCGGGCCGCGCGGGACAGCGGCCGGACCGTGGGTTCGGCTCGGTACGGCAAAGCGGGGCTGTCCGCGTCGGCGTGCGGCCGCACTCCCGGCACGGGCCACAAGTGCGCGGGCATGGCCAGGAGACGGTCACTGACCTGCATGGTCCGGCCAAGGATCTCCACCTCGCGCCGGGTGCGCGTCAGATCGTACAGATCGATGGGAATGACGGGTACGTCGAACTTCTCGACGTACCACGGGTCCGTCTCGTAGCTGATGACATGCGTCATCCAGTGCGCTGTGTAGTCGCACAGGACGATCGCGTCAGGGCGGAACTCCCGCACCACCTGTGCCACCTTCTCCCGGACTCGGGAGCCCAGCGCGGACGTGACGATCGTGTAGGGGTGGCGAGTGGCCTTCAACTGGCCCTCGTTGTAGGCATCGACCACGAAGTGGCTCCGCACTCCTGCAGGAGCCAGTTGGTCTGCGAGATCGACGCCCATCCTTGTCTCGTGCAGGGTGAGGGACAGGGAAGAGATGAAGAGCAGTCGCATGAGGTCCTCCGATCTGCGTCCGGCTGCGCCCAGAAGCGGGGCATGACGCCTCAGCGCGAGCGGTCCGAGGCGTCATGCGGGCGGATCAGAGTTGATCGTGGGTGACGCGTCGGGACTTCAACTGGATCCCGTTCGGGCCATCGGCCAGCACGTCATGCACGACACAACTCGGGGCTATCTCCGGCTTGCCGCCCGGACGCACCGTCACGACAAGGGCGTAGACCGTCGAGCGGATACTTCCGTCCTCGCACCACTCAAGGGCGACATGGTTGAACCAGTGCCGCCGTTGCACCGGGTCGTTCTCGAACCTGCGGTGGAAATCAATGAGTTCGTCCAAGATCGCGGTACGTCCGACGGCCGGCTGTGCGCCGGGGGAATGCTGGAACTCACCGTCCTCCGTGAACGTGGCGACGTACTCCTCGAAGCGGCCGGCGTCGAGGTGCTGCATCTGGTGCGCGTAGAAGTGCTGAGTCCGGGTGTAGAGGTCGGTGGTCACCGGCGAACCGGGGAGGACTGAGGGGGAGCTGGCTGCGACAGTCATGGGTGCACACTCCGTGAGAGCAGGAAAAGAGGAGTAGGGGGCAGGGGGCGCGCGGCGTTCACACGGCTCAGTGGTCGGGCGACCTGATCACGACGGCTGAGTTGAAGCCCCTGCGGCCGCGCGCGAGGACCAGAGCGTGATGGACCGGGCGGTCACGCGGCTCATTGAGCACCATGTCGATGCCGTACGATTCCGGGACCTTCGAGACGCCGTACGTCGGTGGAATCACGCCGTCACGGATCGACAGGATTGCGGTGGCCACGTCCAGCGGTCCGCCGCCTCCGTAGAGCCGCCCGGTCAGCGACTTCGGGGCGGTGACCGGCACGGCGCGCGGCCCGAACAGTTTCCTGATGGCCTCGGCCTCAGCAGCGTCCAGCTCGGGCACCCCCGCCCCGTCGGCGAAGACAACATCGATGTCCTCCGGAGCGATCGCGGCGTCGGCGAGGGCGGCGACCGCCGCTCTGCCGAGGGCGGGCGGACGGCCCGAGCCGGGAGGCGGATCGAACGTCGCGGCGTATCCGGCCAGCTCGCCGTAGATCCGGTCCACCTTGCGGTTTCGGGCGCTCTCGCTTTCCTCGACGACGAGCAGCGCGCCACCCTCACCGGGTACGTAGCCGGAGGCGTCAGTGTCGAAGGGAAGGTACGCCCGCTCCGGATCGGTGGCCGTAGTGACCAGGCCACCGCTCAACTGGGAGACGTAGCCCCACGGGTCGAGTGCGGAGTCCACGCCGCCGGCGAGCACGAGTTTCGTGCCCTGCCTGACGGTGCGCCTGGCGTGGCCCAGCGCGTCCAGTCCGCTGGCCTGCTCGGCGACCAGGGCAGCGCTCGGTCCGCGCATCTTGTGCCGGATGGAGATCTGCCCCGTATTGACCGCGTAGAACCAGGCGAAGGACTCGTAGACGCTGACGTAGGCCGGGCCCTGGGCCCACAGTTTCTGGAACTCTCGATGGGTGAAGTCGAAGCCTCCCAACGCGTTGGACGTGACGACGCCCATGTCGTAGTCCTGCAGTTCGCCGACACCGACCCTGGCGTCGTCCAGGGCCCAGTCGGCCGCGGCGAAGGCGAGCTGGGTGGACCGGTCGGTCTGGGGAAGCAGACGTCCGGGCAGGTGCTCCTCGGCGTTGAAGTCGCCGATCTGACCCGCCAACCGGGAGGGGTAACGGGAGGCGTCGAACTGGTTGACCACCCTGATGCCCCCCTGGCCGCTGAGCACGGACTTCCAGTACGCCTCGACGCCCAGGCCGTTCGGTGCGGCAATGCCCAGGCCGGTGATCACTGCTGTGCTGGTCATAGGGTCGCTCCCTCCGGGGTGCGCAGCACCATGGCGCTCTGGAATCCACCGAAGCCACTGCCGACGGTGAGTACGGTGTCGACCCGCTGCTCACGGGCCGTCAACGGCACGTAGTCCAGGTCGCACTCCGGGTCGGTCTGGTGCAGGTTGGCCGTCGGTGGGACGACGTTGTGTTTGATGGCGAGGGCACTGGCGGCGATCTCCACGGAGCCGATCGCGCCGAGCGAGTGACCGACCATCGACTTGATGGAACTCACCGGCACCGCGTAGGCGTGTGCACCCAGACTGAGCTTGAACGCGGCCGTCTCGTGACGGTCGTTCTGTCTGGTGCCGGAGCCGTGGGCGTTGACGTAGTCCACCGCCGTCGGGTCGATCCGCGACTCGTCGAGCGCCGTCCGAATCGCCTCCGCCATCTCCCGGCCGTCCTTCTTCAAGCCGGTCATGTGGTAGGCGTTGCAGCGCGTCGCGTATCCGGTGACCTCGGCGTAGATGGTCGCGCCCCGGCGTCTGGCTGACGCGTATTCCTCCAGTACGAACATGGCCGCGCCCTCGGCGAGCACGAAGCCGTCACGGGTGGCGTCGAACGGCCGGGAGGCGTGCTCCGGGTCGTCGTTGCGCCTGCTCGTCGCCTTGATGGCGTCGAAGCAGGCGACGACTATGGGGGTGATCGGGGTGTCCGACGCACCGGAGATCATCACGTCCGCACTGCCCTCGCGGATCAGCTGGACCGCGTAGCCCACCGCGTCCAGACCGGAGGTGCAACCGTCGGACACCATGGTCACCGGCCCCTCGGCCCCGGCGGCCCAGGCCACCTCGGCGGCCATGGCACCTGGGCTGAGGTAGTCGAACATGTGCGGCGACAGGTATTCGGGCGAGACGAGCCATTCACGTCCCTGGTCCGACATCACCTGGTACTCGTTCTCCAGGCTGGTTGCCGCGGCGACAGCGCTGCCCAGAGTCACCCCGATCCGGTGCGGCTGTGCTCCGGCGAACTCCAGACCGCTGTCAGCCATCGCTTCGCGCGTACACGCCACCGCGAACTGGGTGGACCGGTCCATTCTGCGGATCTCTCGGGGGGTCAGGCCCTCGTCCAGCGGGTGGAAGTCGGCTTCTCCCGCCACGCGCGACCGGAAGGGGGACGCATCGAAGAAGGAGATATTCCGGGTGGCTGTCCGGCCGGAGGACAGTAGATCCCAGAACTCCTTCTGGCCGGACGCGCCTGCGGTCCGCACACCTATGCCGGTGATTACTACTCGCCTGCTCAAGGCTGGCTCCTTATGTCGTCATCGGGCGAACAGGACTCGAGGAGGCCGCACGGGTGTGCTGCCGTGCCACGCCCACCCGGGTCAGTAGTTGCCGAGTCCTCCGCAGATGTTGATCGCCTGTGCGGTGACGGGTGCTGCCGCGTCGCCGGCCAGGTAACCGACCATCTCCGCCACCTCCTCGACGTCGACGTATCGCCCGATCGGTACCCGCGCGGTGACTTTTTCGGCAGCCTGCTCAAGGCTGACGCCGTACATGTCGGCGTAGTGGTGGCGCACTTTCTCCGCCATGGGGGTCTCCACGAACCCGGGGCAGACGGCGTTCGCGGTCACACCGGTCTTGGCAAGGTCGAGACCGAGGGCTTTGGTGAAGCCGACGACGCCGTGTTTGGAGGCGGAGTACGGGGCGGCGGTGACAGCACCCTGTTTTCCGGCAGTGGAAGCGATGTTGATGATGCGGCCCCATCCCTTCTCGCGCATTCCGCCGTTGGAGAGGACCTCGCGCGTCATCAGGAAGACGCTGTTGAGATTGGTGTTGATGACGTCGAACCACAGTTCGTCGGTCATCTCGGCGACATCACCGCCACCACTGCGGCCGGCGTTGTTGACCAGGATGTCGACCGATCCGAATCGGTCCACCGCCGAACTGACGAGCCGCTCGACATCGGCTCGGACGGTGACGTCGCAGGTGGTGCCGTCCACCTCTAAGCCTTGGTCCCGCAGATGTTTCACGGTGTCGGCGACCCGGTCCGCGTCACGGCCGCACAGGTATACGCGGGCCCCGCCCTGGGCGAGATGGCTGGCGACCGCCAGCCCGATTCCACTCGTGGCTCCGGTCACTAGCGCCACGCGGGTGTTCTGTGCGCTCATGGTTCGTCCTCCGTAGATGAGTGAGTTCGTGCGAGTCAGACGAGGGCGGGTCAAGCATCGCTGTGCCGGCTCAACCCGTGTTCAAAATGGAACCGAAACGGCGTATCGCACGCTGAATGCGGCTGGCCGCGCCGCTGAGAGGGACGGGGGCGCCCGTCAGGCACTCAGGCGCCGGGACCTGACGTGGCGCCTGGGCGCGTGCGCACTCGGCACGCCCGTAAGCCGGGCCGCCGTCGGGGCTGTCGACCGGCGCTCCTGTCTGGGGCCGAGCAGGTCCAGATACAGGCACTGCAGTTCGGCCGCGGGCTCGACGCCCAACTCGTCGCTGAGGAGGCGACGAAGGTTCTCGTATGAGCGCAGGGCTTCTGCCCGACGACCCGATCGGTGCAAGGCCATGACCAATTGCCCGTGGAACCACTCGTTGAGTGGGTGCACACTGACCAGTTCCCGCAACTGGGAAATGACCAGCCGATGCCTGCCCAGGGCAAGCTCAGCCTCGATTCGTAACTCATGGGCAAGGACACGCAGTTCCTCCAGGCGGGCGATGCGGCCCTTGAGTACCTGGCCCGCGCGGAAGTTGCTCAGCGCTGGACCGCGCCACAGGGCGAGTGCCGAGCGCAGCACCTCAGCCGCCCGTTCGGCGTGGCCCCGTTCCAGCTCCCGCCGCCCGTCGGCGACCAGCTTCTCGAAGATCTTCACATCCACCTGGTCTTCGCCCACGTCGATCGTGTAGCCCTGCGGGTGCGTCCTCAAGAGGGTTCGGCCGGCGGGAACCAACCCCTCGTTCACGAACATGCGCCGCGCGTAGTAGATGTAGGTCTGGAAGGTGGTCGTCGCTGTACGCGGCGGACTGTCACCCCACAACTCCTGGGTCAGGCAGTCGAAGCTGGCGATCTCTCCGGGGCGGGTCAGGAGCACGGCGAGTGTCTGGCAGACCTTCGGCATTCCCGGCGTGTGCGCCACGCCCTCGTCGTCGATGATCTCGAATGAGCCGATGATGTTGAACTGCATGTCAGGTGCTCCTCGTCTCGCCACATGGGTGCTTTCCTGCACTGCGGGCAGCTCGCTCAGGCATGGCACGTCGGCAGCTCGCCGTGGTAGGTGACCATGTCCGAGAACATGGCGCTGACGTCCAGTTGCTGCCCTGGCACGGCACCCTGCGCCTCCGCGTAAGCCCGGTGCAGGTTGGGGACGAGCCGTTCGGAATCCAGCAGTTCGGCCCATTCGCCCAGGGTGGTCTCGTGCGCCACCTCCAGGGGTGTCAGGCCGGCGGCCAGGCCGTCGGCCGCTACGTGCTGAAGCCAGCGCAGGTACCGATCAACCGTGTCCAGCACGCTCGGGCCCGTGACCGGGCCGTGACCCGCCACCACGACCTCGGGGTCGAGGGCTCGCAACTGCGCAACGGCCTCCAGGGAGCCGCTGACGGAGCCCATAAGGCAGAAGGGCGTGGCACCGGACATGAGGAGGTCCCCGGCGAACAGCACCCGCTGACGTGGCAGCCACACCACCGTATCGACGGCGGTGTGAGCGGGACCCAAGGCGATCAGGTCAGCCTGTTCCTGTCCCACACGCAGTGTGAGACGGTCGTGGTAGGTCACCGTGGGCAGCGTCACGGACAGCTCGCCCCACCCGACATCCGGCCAGAGCGTTGTCAGGTGGAGACCCAAGGCGTCCATTTCCGCACGGGTCGCGTCGTGCGCCACGATGGCGGCGTGCTCCGCGAAGACGGAGTTGCCGAACGTGTGGTCCCCGTGCGAGTGGGTGTTGACGACGAACCGGGGCGGACTGGCGCAGACCGTGGTGATGGCCTCCTTCAGGGCCAGTGCCCGTTTCTGCGTCGCCGCGGTGTCGACCAGGAGGGACTGCCCGTCGGAGACGAGGCAGCCGGCGTTGTTCAGGCACCAGCCGCCATCCGGTTGGACGTAGGCGAAGGTGCCCTCGGCCACCTCGGACAGATACGGCGAGGCGGAGTGCGGAAGGGGACGTGTGAGGTGGGGTGGCATGCTCACTGCAGTCCCGCCGCCCTCGCGCAGGTACGCAGAATCCGCAGCCGCCCCTCCGGTGTGGTCGCGGCTGCCGAGACCATGATGCTCAGCGTGGTCACCCCGGCCGCTTCGTACTCCTTCATGCGCACGGCGATGCGCTCCGGTGGGCCGGCAAGGCCCGTCATGTCGATGAACTCCGTCGGGATGGTGTCCCGGGCGGCGGCGCGGTCACCGGCTGCCAGTCGGGCGACCATCTGCTCGACGCTGTCCTCGAAGCCGAGGCGGCGTGCCAACGCGCAGTAGAAATTGGTGTCGGGATCGCCGATGCCCATGAGGTAGGCGTACTGACCCTTCAACTGTTCGGCCGCCTCCTCCACCGTGTCGGCGACGGCTGTCGGCAGAGACGTGATCACCTCGAAGCCGTCGAGTCCGAGTTTCCGGACATCCCGTCCCCGGGTGATCTGCACCAACGCGTCCCGTACTCCGTCGGGGGAGGTGAACACGCCGATCCAGCCGTCCGCGATCTCTCCGGCCAGGCGTAGGTTGCCCGGGCCGACTGCTCCCAGGTAGAGGGGCAGTTCGGGCCGGTAGCCCTCGGTGTACAGGTGCAGCGGGGCGGCCGAACGGTCAGCGGGTGGAAGCGCGAAATGCACTCCCTGGTACGTCACCGGCCCGCCGCGAAGAGCAGCCCGGACAACCTCCACGTATTCGCGGGTCCGGGCGAGCGGCCGGTCGAAGGGCACTCCGTACCAGCCCTCGGACACATCGGGGTTGGACAGCCCGAGCCCCAGCCTGAACCGCCCGTGGGACAGCGCGTCGAGCGTGGCAGCTGTCAACGCCGCGGCCGCCGGCGGACGGGCCGGTATCTGCATGACCGCCGATCCCAGGCCGATGTGTTGTGTTCTGCCCGCCACCAGGCCCAGGACACTCACGGCGTCGTTGCGGTATCCCTCGGGCGCGAGGACCAGGTCGTACCCCAGTTGTTCGGCTGCCTCGGCCAGCGGCACGGCCTCCGAGGCGAGAAGGTTGACTGCGAGCTTCATGGAGCTTCGACCTCTCAGATCAGCTGGGCGCCGCCGTCTACCGGGATGACCGCGCCGGTCATGTGGGAGTTCCGCACGACCGCAAGGACCGCTTCCGCCACGTCGGTGTCGGTGCCCACCCGACGTAGCGGCGTCTGTTCACGCACCTTCTCCGCGATCTTCTGGAAGAAGGGGTTGTCGCGGGTCCAAGGGGTTTCCGTCAGGGCGGGTGCCACGGAGTTGACTCGGATGTTCGGGCCCAGCGCGCTTGCGAGTAGCCGCGTCATGTGGTCAAGTGCGGCCTTGCTGACCGCGTAGGGAATGGAGCTGCCCACGGGTCGGTTGCCCGCCACGGACGAGATGTTGACGATGTTCCCGGGGCCGGACGACGCCTTGGCCAGATAGGGGGCCGCGGCTGTGCTCACCTGCCAGGTGCCGATGACGTTGACGCCCAGAATCTTCCGCCAGATCTCAGGTGTCGCCGCATCCATGTCGGAATGGGGGATCACCTGGGTGGTGCCCGCACTGTTCACGAGTACGTCGAGCCTGCCGAACCTCTCGATGGTGGCATCGACCAGCCGTTGTGCGTCCGCCTCGTCAGAGATGTCGGCCTGCACGTAGAAAGCGTCGGGCAGTGAATTCGCGAACAGGCGTCCCTGTGCAGGGGAACGTGCCGAGTTGATGACGACCTGCATTCCCTCTGTAGCGAGCCAGGAGGCGATGGCGGCACCGATTCCGGAGGAGGAACCAGTAACCAGTGCGACTCGATCTTCCGTTCGCTGTGCCGTCACAAGAAGCCCTCCGTAGGAATGTGCCGCAACTCCCTGAGGTACATGGACCGGTAGTAAGTCCGAATGGCGCCATCGGTTGGAATCTCCGGGAGTACCGGTGCTGTCATAGGTGAATGCAAGAGCATTGAGCGACTCCAGGCAACCCGATTTGACCACCATTTGTCGTTCTGTACCCAAAATTGTCCCGCGCGCGGCGTTGTGGCCGGGTTCCGGCTTCCGCGCCCCATGGTGTGTGCCGGGCCTGATTCCGTTGAAGCGTGTTTGAACGATCCTTGAACGCCGCATGCAAGGCTGATCGTTCGAGGCCGGTCCGCAACCGGAGCCGGGCGGACCGGTCGGGGCACCTTGCTGCCCACCACGTTGACCTCAACTGCGGTTGAAGTTGCAGCATGTGTCCGGGCCGGCGGTCAACCGGGCGTCCTCCCACCCCGTTCGCTCAACCCTTCCGACTTGGAGGTCGCTTTGACCACGCCTTCGCTCTTCACCAGTGCCGGTCGCCGTCACATGACGACAGCCACACTTCTGCTCGCCTCGACCCTGACGGTGATGGCGGGCACGGTCCTCACTCCGGTCGTGGCCCAGATCCGCACCGAACTCGATGTCGGCGGCACCGCCGCCGGGCTGATCCTCACCGCCCACGGCTTGTCCCTCGCCATCGTCAGCCCGCTCGTCGGATGGACGATGGATCGCTGGGGGCTGCGCACTCCCATGGTCGCCGGCCTGGTGCTGTACGGCGTCGCCGGCGGCGCCGGCCTGGTCACCACGTCGTATCCGGCCCTGATCGCCAGTCGGTTCGTCTTCGGTATCGGCGCTGCCGCAGTCTTCACCGGTACCACGGTGGCGCTGATGGCCCTCTTCGAAGGCGCGGAGCGCGACAAGGTGGCAGGGTGGCGCTCCACGGCCATCGGCCTGGGGGGAGTGGTGTGGCCGCTGCTTGCGGGCGTGCTGGCCGGATTCTCCTGGCACGGCCCCTTCGCCATCTACCTCATCGGAATCCCTACGGCCATTGCGCTGCTGATCGCCATGCCGAACATCCCTCCGGTGCCCCGGTCGTCACGGGCGGGGACGCTGACTCTGCTGCGGTCGACGCCTCGGCTGCTCGGCCTCTACGCGCTCTCGCTCATCGCTTCGTTCCTGCTGTACGTCCTGATCGTCTTCCTGCCTCAGCGGTTCGACCAGCTGGGGGTGGACGACCCCCTCACCATCGCGGCGATCACGGCGAGCATCTCCCTCGCGGGCAGCGTCTCCGGCTTCTTCTACGGCAAGCTCCGGGCCCACCTCGGGTACGCACCGCTGATGCGCATGGCGCTCACCCTGTGGGCGGCGGCCTTCCTCGTCGGAGCGCTGGCCACCCAGCCGGCCCTGCTCGCGCTCGCGGCCGTGCTGTTCGGCGCGGGAAGCGGTATCTCCGTGCCGGCCCTGGCGATGCTGACCGGGGAGACCGCGCCGGTCTCCATGCGGGGGCAGGCGCTGGCCCTCTCAGGTACGGCCAACTTCGCAGGCCAGTTCGTGGCGCCGGTGGTGATCGGTCCCGTAGCCACCGCCACCTCGATCACCAGCGGATTCCTGTTTGCGGCGGGGTTCGCGGTTCTCGTGCTACTGACGATGTTCTTCGTGCGGCTGAAGGGCTCCCCCAAGACAGACCCCGCACCGCAGGGCGAACAGGCCGCCCAGAACGCGGATGCCTGATCGTGTCCCGCAGTCGCCGGATCGGTCGTCACACCGGTGTCGAACCGTTTTTGAGTCAACCTGGAACACCATCACCGACGATTTGCGCTATGAAAATTCTCTTCGTATGCGGCGGGACTTCGGGAGTGATCTTCTCCCTCATCCCGTTGGCACAGGCCGCCCGCAACGCGGGACACGAGGTCTTCCTGGCCGGACCCGAGGACGTCATGCAGACCGTGACGAACGCCGGTCTTCCCGGAGTTCCCGTGACCTCCACATCGATGATGGACACGCTCCTGGACGACGACGGCAACCGCCGGGTAATTCCCGAAGACCTGCACGAGCGCTTCCTGTTCAACGGCCGTTGCTTCGGCCGGTTCGCTGAGAAGTGTCTGAAGGGGTTGATCCCGCTCGTCGAGCGGTGGCGGCCGGACCTCGTGGTGGGGGGTGTCTTCGCCTTCGCCGCTCCGCTGGTAGCCGCGTGCGCCGGCGTGCCCTACGTGAAGCACGCGGTGGACATGGGCGAGCCCCGAACGATCGATCTCGCCGCCGCGGCCGAACTCGGCTACTCCCTTGAGCGACTCGGCTTGTACGACATGCCGCGCTCCGACCTGTTCGTGGATACCTGCCCGCCGAGCCTGCGGCTCTGGGACGCGCCCGCAGCCCAGCCGATGCGCTACATCCCGTACACCACTCCGAAGAAGCTGGAGCCGTGGATGTACGTCAAGGGAGAGCGCCCTCGGGTCATGGTGACGGCGGGCAGCCGCATCACACCGGAGTACTACTTCGACGTGCTCGCCGCGCTGGTGAAGAACGTCCAGGATCTGGACGTGGAGCTGCTGGTTGGCGCGCCCGACGACATGGCGGCCCGCCTCGGGCCGCTCCCGGACAACATCCGTGCCGGCTGGCTGCCACTGGACGTCCTGGCTCCGACCTGTGACGTAGTGGTGAACCACGGCGGCGGCAACACGGTGCTCGGCAGCATGGCACACGGTGTACCGCAGGTGATCATCCCCTATCTGCCCTATGTCGTGGGCTACTCCACCCGCCTCGCGGACTACGGAGCGGCGAAGATCATCGCACCTGGTGAGGACACGGCTGAGACCATCACCGACGCTGTGCGGGAGATCCTCGGCACTCCCTCTTTCCAGGAACGGGCAGAGAGCCTCCGTGCCGAGATGGCCGGTATGCCGACCCCGGCTGAAGTCGTCCGCGTGCTGGAACAGCAGGCGGAGCAGGGCCGAGTGGAGCCGGCTGTGCCCACCTCATGAACCCCCTCGATACCCCGTAGAACAACGAACGAAAGGCAAACCCTTGAAGGCTGCAGCGATCGACTCCTTCGGCGGTCCTGAGGTGGTCGAACTCCTCGAAGTCGAGACCCCCGCGCCTGGGCCGGGTGAAGTCCGGGTCCGGGTCAAGGCCGCCGGTATCCAAGCCTCCGACTGCGCTGTGCGGGGCGGCTGGACGCCTCCGGGGCAGACCCTCTCGTTCCCGCAGAAGATCGGCAACGAGTTCGCCGGAGTGGTGGACCAGATCGGCGAAGGCGCCGACGGGTTCGACATCGGAAGTGAGGTCCTGGGCTGGGCCATGCTCGCTGGCCACGCCGAGTACCTGGTGGTGCCCACTGACCAGATCGTGGCCAAGCCCGCCGCCATGCCCTGGACCGTTGCCGGGGTGCTCTCCGCTTCAGGCCAGACCGCGCACACCGCTCTCGACAGGTTGAAGGTCGGCAAGGGCGACACGTTGCTCGTCCACGCGGCGGCGGGTGGCGTGGGCACCGTCGCGGTGCAGCTCGCCCGTGCCTATGGCGCGAACGTCGTCGGCACGGCCAGCCCTCGCAATCACGACTACCTGCGCTCCCTGGGAGCCGTCCCCGTCGAGTACGGTGCCGGACTCGTCCAGCGGGTACGGCAAGCGGCACCCCAGGGAGTCACGGCGATCCTCGACGGCGCCGGCGGCGAGGCACTCGACGCCTCGGTGGAACTCCTCGACAACCGCGACCGCATCGGCACGCTGGTGGGCTTCGAGCGCGTTGAGGAGCTGGGCATCCTCGCGCTGTTCAGTCAGCGCTCGACCGAGCGCCTCCAGGAACTCGTCGAGCTCCACACTCAGGGCAAGCTGCGCATCGAGATCGCCCGGACCTTCGGCCTCGCCGAGGCCGCAGACGCTCACCGCGAGGTCGAGACCCGGCACGTACGGGGCAAGGTCGCCATCGTCATGGACTGATGCCACGCCCTGCCATTCTGCCCCCGCATCAGTGGCGAAGAACGGCCGCCCGTCTTCCGGAAACCCACCTTCCCGGAAGACGGGCGGCCTGCCCGTGCGGGCCCCGGCCCGCCGTGCCCACTCACCTATGCGGAGCGGCTGGACGCTCGTTCCCATTCCTGGTGCAGCATGGCCAGCATCGCGTCACTGTCGACCATGCCGTGCACACACTCGCGCCCGTCAACGACAAAGGACGGTACCGAAGTGACCTTGATGACGGCTGCCCGCGCCTCGTCCGCTCGTACCTGGTCGGCATAGGCGTCGCCCGCGAGCAGCTCGGTGACGTCGCTGTCCAACAGCCCGGCGTCCGACGCCAGCCCTCGCAGTACATCGTGGTCGGCGATGTTCAGGAGTTCGCTGTGGTACGCCCGCAGCACCCGTTCCTTCGTCGCGTCCACCAGTTCGCGGTCCTTGGCCAGGTGCAGTAGCCGGTGCGCGTCGAAGGAGTTGACCGGACGGTACTCGCTCGGCCGCAGGACGATGCCCTCCTCCTCGCCGAGCCCACCGATCCACTGGAAGATGCTGCCGAGTTCTTCGTCGGAGTGCCCGTCGCGCCGCATCGTCTCCGTAAGAGAATCCCCCGGAACAGACGGCTGGCGGGGACGCAGCTCGAACGACCGCCACACGGTGTGCACCTGGTCCGCCGCAGGAAATCGTGCCAGCGCCCTTTCCCAGCGCTTCTTTCCGAGATAGCACCACGGGCAGACGACATCGGACCATATCTCCACGGTCAGCATGGAACAGTATTCCTTCCCCTGGGGCGGAACGGCGAGCACGTTCCGATACGGCGGACAACATGCTGATTGTGCAGGCTCACCCACTCTCCAGGTCAAGCGAATCGCGAGCCGGTGCCAGACCGTGGACGCGAATTCGAGTGTGCTTCGAAGTGTGTTGTCGAAGATGGGAGTGCGTACCAGGCGCGGGGCGGAGAAACCTGCCCCGGGCTTGGACGTGACTGAAGCGCCTATTCCTCATCGGGCCGAAACCTCCGTGCAGGAGCAGTAAGGCCCCTCATCAAGGAGATATACGTTGCGTACACAGCGCACTCTGCCGCGTGTCCTAGCCGTCACGGCCCTCGCCGCCGGCACGGCCCTCGCCGTTCCGTCGTCTGCGACCGCGACGACCGGTTCCTCGACCGTGCCGTACCTGTGTCCCGTTGAGTACGAGGGCCAGACCCACGTTCTCGAGTACAGCCGCACCTTCGACGTGGACGCTCCGGCTCACGTGAGGGCGCGCAAGCCCTTCACCGTTTCCTTCGACCCCGAGCCGATCAACCCGCGTACGGAGTTCAACACCAAGGTCTGGGACGTCAAGTTCGTCTACGACCTCCCGGAGGGGGCGAGGGTTCTCGGTTACAACCTGGTCGGCGGCTCCAACCTGGGAGACTCCGAGCAGACGGTGACCTTCACCCCCGGCCGTGTCACGGTCTTCGCGACCGGCCCCTTCAAGGCCGGGGTTGACGCCGACGTGCCCACCCTCGATGTCCGGCTGAAGGCTCCGTCCAGTGGCACGCTGACCACCTCTGTCGGCGGTACCAGCGCCGCAGACCCGGGCTTCCACTGGCAGGCCCAGGACCCGACCACCCTTGAACACGGCGAGCTGCCCTGCTACCCGGACCCGGCCAATCCGGTCACCCTCTCCACGACCGTCGTCAACTGACGCGGAAGGCGAGGTAACCGGCTTGCGGTGCGCCGGGTTCGCCGGGACCCGGCGCACCGCAAGCCCCGCCCACGGTGCCGTGCGGCGGGCCGCGTAGGCGACCGACCCCATGCGCCAGAGGAGAACAGCCACATGACCAAGATCGCACTGATGTCGGGAAGTCTGCGGCGGAAGTCCGTCAACTCCGCCGCCATCGCCACGGTTCAACGGCTCATCGAACGACGGGGTCTGGGGCAGGGCACCTTCGTCGTGCCTCTGAGCGCTTTTCCCCTGTTCGACGAAGATATGGGGGGAAAGGGACGCCCGTCACCACTGCTGTCGGTCATGGACGAGTTACGGGCTGCCGACGCCCTCATCATCAGCAGCCCCGCCTACAACGGCTACCCCCCGGGCATACTCAAGAACGCCCTCGACTGGCTCTCGTGGGGGGAACCCGGCGGGGTGTTGACGGAGCTTCCCGTGGCAGTTCTCAGCGCCTCCCCCGGACGCGAGGGAGGTGCGAACGTACAGCCCCACCTGTGTCAGATTCTCGCCAACTGCGGTGCGACCGTGATCCCACACGAGCCCGTCGCTCTCGGCAACGCAACCCGACTGCGCACTGCAGACGGACACTTCACTGACCCAGGGGCCGTCGCGCGTCTTGAGGGCCTGGTGGAGGCGACTCTCGCCGCCACCAGACGGGTCCCGCAGCGGCTGTAGCTCGGTGGCGTGCCTTCACAGTGCGACGGAACGGGGTTTTCCTGTCAGGGCTTTGGTGCCGGTTCAAGGTGGCGTCGATGTTGACCTCGCTCATGTCGTTGACGATCACCGCGACCCGCAGTCCCTCGCGGTTCTGCGGTACGTGGTTGAGCGGTGTGGTCTTTGCCCGCGCCGAGCCGGAGAGCACGGTCACGGGCTAGGCGGTCGGCTGCCATGTCCTCAGTCCTCCGGGCGCAGCAGGCCGCGCTGGTAGGCCTTCGCGAGTCGCTGCGGCACCCGGTAGACGGAACCGTCGACGGTGACGGGGACGAGCTGAGTGGTGGTGGCCTTCCACTGGGCGCGGCGGTGGCGGGTGTTGCTGCGGGACATCTTGCGCTTGGGCACGGCCATGGCTGTCCTCCGGGGACGAGACGGATGGGGCGGACGAGAGCCAGACGCTACATGAAAATGGATTCCATTACGAAATGCGCATGCCCGCTCCGGGGCCGGCGTGCAGGGGGTGTTGAGGGGGCGCGCTCAGGGTGCGACGTGCAGGCGGAGGGTGAGGCCGGCGTCGGTGGCGCGGATCTCGACGAGGTCGCACAGGTGGTGGATCATCCACAGCCCCCGGCCTCCGTTGGCCGAGGTGATCGACGGACGACGGCGCCCGGCCAGGGGGTTGCGCAGGCGTCCGTTGTCACGGATCTCGGCTACGGCGGTGCCGGCCTCGGTGGTCCACAGGCGCAGGGTGCCGCTGCCGCCGCCGTGGGCGATGGAGTTGGCGGTGGCCTCGCTGATGGCGAGCACGAGGTCGTTGCAGCGGGCGCGATCGAGGCGGGTGCCCGTCAGCCACTGCTCGATGTGCTCCCGGACCAGACCGAGTTGGCCCTTGACGTAGGCCAGCGGGCGGGCGTCGGCGGGTTCGGGCAGCGGCTCGTCGCAGTCCGCGCAGACGACCGCCGGGTCGACGTAGGCGGGGCTGGGCGACTGCCGGCCGTCCTCGATGAGGGTGGGGTGGGTGCGCCGGGCGTCGCTGACGACCGCTTCGGGCAGGGCGGCGACGTCGTAGGGGCACAGGATGGTCGCCTCGCGGCCCGAGAAGGCCGTGTTGATCAGGGCTTCGTGCCGGGTGGCTTCGAGGATCTCGGCGTGTGAGCGGGTCGGCCAGATCGGCTCGCCCACGATGCGGGCGGGGCGCCCCTCGTGCTGGTCGGCGAAGCCCTGGAGGGCGGAGAGGATCCTGCCGGGGTTGACGCCCAGTTGCGTCATGTCCGTGAAGTCGACGCCGCTGCCGGTGTCGCCGAGGCTGTCGCGTACCGCGTCGAGGTGGGCGCCGGGGACGGCGACGAACACCGGCTCCTCGGCCTCCAGCGCCTTGCGTACGAAACCGCCGACCCCCGCCACGTAGGCGTCCATGGTGCGGTAGAACAACGCGGGGTGCGCGAAGGACGTGGATTCCCCGGTCGGCGCCGAGGTGTCGGTTGCCGTCCTGCCGTTCCCCACTCGGTGCCCTCCTCCACGATCAGGGCGGTGTCCGCCCGGCGGTGTCCGCGTCGTTCACCCGCTTGCCCGCGCGTGCGCGTTCCAGCGGCGGCTCCGGTGGCCGCCTCTCCTCCTGTCCCCGGCCGCTCTCGCGGGTGAGGGCGACGCCTCGACCCCTGAGCGGCGGACCGTCGGTGTCACGGCTGACTGCGACCCTCAAGCACGGTCCTCGACGAGCGCTGGTGCGGGCACCGACTGGAGAGGTTACAAGCCACGGGTGCGCGGTCGGCGACCGGTCAAACCCCTTTTGTTCGGTATGCGGCATATTGCGCCATAACGATTCCATGCCGTCCTGCGAGAAGACGCCCTCCCGGCCGCCTTCGGCGTTCGGGACGTCGCTACCGCCGGCCCGGGTCACCTGGCGGTGTTCGGGGTCGGGATAGCGGGCCGGACCGTGCTTCCCGCGGCCCCGGACGACGCCACGGGCGGTGCGACGGGGAAGCGGACGGCGAGCAGCGCCCGGTCGTCGGGGAACTCGGCACCGGGCTGGTGGTCCAGGAACCGCCGGCACAGGTTCTCGACGGGGAGTCCGGTGCTTCGGCGGGCGAGGTCGGTGAGCCGGCGCAGTCCGACGTCCAGGCTCTCCCCGCGGCGTTCGATGAGACCGTCGGTGTAGAGCAGCAGGGTGTCCCCGCCGTCGACGACGGTTTCGGCCTCGCGGTACC
Source organism: Streptomyces sparsus (assembly GCF_054776295.1). Taxonomy (NCBI): domain Bacteria; kingdom Bacillati; phylum Actinomycetota; class Actinomycetes; order Kitasatosporales; family Streptomycetaceae; genus Streptomyces; species Streptomyces sparsus. Next base: position 8,035 of record NZ_BAAHCA010000002.1, on the reverse strand, counting down.
GCATGCCAGGCATCGGGCCCAGCGGCGGTGCCAGCGCCTCCTCCAGGAAGCGGCTGCGGCCGTCCGCGCTGATCAGCAGGGGCGGCGGGTGGCCGGCCTTGGCGTAGCGCAGGACCCGGGTGTGCCGGTTGTAGACGAGGTAGCAGGCGGTGGCCATCAGCCCCGCGTGGTAGGTGCCGAGGAACTCGTTGAGTTCCCGCAGGACCGTGCCGGGACGCAGTCCGCAGCGGAGCGCGATGCTGCGCAGCGCGGCGCTGATCCGGGCCATGGCGGCTGCTTCGGGCAGGCCGTGCCCGGCGACGTCGCCGATGGTGAGGCCGACGTGGTCGGCGTCGAGGTTGTGGACGTCGTACCAGTCGCCGCCGACCTCGACCATGTCGACGCCGGGTGCGTAGCTGTCCGCGATCTCCAGGCCGTCGACGGCCGGCAGGTGCGGAAGCAGGCTGCGCTGGAGGCGTTCGGCGAGCCGGTGCTCGTGCTCGTGCAGGCCCGCCCGCCGCACGGCCTGGGCGATCTGCTGCACGATGGCCGTGAGGTGTTCCGGTTCGATCGGGTCACCGGTGTCGGGCTGGATGACGAGGCTGCCGAGGACCACGCCGCCTGCTTCGAGCGGGGCGGTCACCGGCGCAGGCGCAGGCTCGGCCCGGGTGGAACGGGGCAGCGAGGGCCGGACGGAGCGGACCGCGGTACTCAAGAGGCCCGTGAACTCGGCGGCCTCCTCGGCGGCACCCCCCGGGTGGGCGCCCCTCGCGGAGGCGCTCCGCACGGAGGCGGCCTCCGCCGGGGTGGCCCTTCTCAGGGCGGTCTCCGCGGGGTCGCCTCCGGTGAGGGCCTCGGGGGTGTCGTGGTCGGTGGCCCAGATGTCGCCGGAGAGGGCGCGCAGATTGTCGTTCGGATGCAGGGCGGGCACCAACCGCTCCCAGCGCAGGCGGAGTTGCACCCCTGTGGCGTTCAGTGCGGCGGGCGCGGTCTCGCGGACGGCCTGGGCGACCTCCGGCAGCGTGGCCGCCGCGGCCAGGGCGGCCGTCAGCTGGTACATGCGTTGCAGCCGGGCCCGCGTCGCCTTCTCGGTGTCGAGGAGGCGCTCCCGTTCCGCCTCGACGGAACTCCGGAAGGCGATCTCCCGGTTCAGCGCCTCGACCTGCTGGCTCAGCGCGACGAACTGGTCGGTCTGGTCCAGCCGGGTCAGATGCAGCTGCGCCGCCGGGTTCGGGCCGTCCCACCAGGTCGCCCGCGCCCCGTGGCAGCGGAACCGGTGGCTGCGGCCCTCGGCGTCCCGGACGGCGAGGACGCCGGGCAGCAGGCTTCCGCTGCGCAACCAGTTGCCGAGGTGGGTCCGGAGCCTGGTCGGGTCCTCGACGCCCAGGTCGAACAGGTCCGCTCCTGTCCGCAGCCCGGTGACCGCCCGGGCGGCGGCGGGGTTGGCGGCGAGCACGTGTCCCGTCCCGTCGCACAGCAGCACCGGGTGGGGCAGCAGTCTGGTGACGGCCTGAAACAGGCCCAGGCTCATTCCGCCACCGGCCCCGGGTGCGGTGGCTCGTGGGCCGGCTGCAGTGCGGCGTCCCCGAAGTACTCCCGGCCCCGGCTCGCGTCCGCGTCCGCCCCGGGGGCGAGGTGCACGACCACACGGCAGCCGGCGTCACCGCGGGCGATCGTCTCCAGCAGCTCGACCCTGGCGTAGCCGAGGTTGCGGGCGGCGACGGTGCCGAACACGTTGGAGGTCATCATGCACATCGACTCGCGGCCGATGACCTTCTCCGCGAAGGGGCAGGCGTGGTTGCCGAGCACGATCTTCTCGTCATCCTGTTCGATGACGTGGAAGTCGCCCTGGATGCGTCGTTTGAGGTCGACGAGGACGTCCGCCACCTGGGCGGGGGTGAGCCGGTCGACGCCCAGCGCCTTGACGTAGGCCTCGTCGATCTGGGTGCCCACCGACTGGCCGACCAGGCTGATGTACCCGGAGGCCTCCTCCAGGCCCACCACCGACTCCAGCGAGCCGGCCAGTTCTCTCAGCAGCGTGCGCAGGAACACGTCGCGATCGAGGGCAACGTCCTTGTCCATCGCTCGGTTCATGCCCTGCTCCTGTCGCGTCCCGTCCCGGCCGTGCGGACGCACGACGGCAACAACTTAGAAGACCTGCTCGGTCCGGGGCAACGAAGCCCCCGCTTTCCCCGTCACGGGTGCGCACGCAGGTGCGGACGCGGCCAGCGGTACGGGTGTGGACGCCGGCGCGGCCCCGCGCTGTCCGGTTCCCGTCCCGTGCCGGCCCTCGGGGCGCGTGGACGGGCGGCCCGTGCCCTCAGGGACGGGACACACGGACCCGGTGGGTGCCGTCCGGGTCGGCCTCCAGTACGTCCACCCGGACGCCGGTGCCCGGATCGGTGTAGGAGTCCCCCGGGGCGTGCGGGGCGTCGCTGAGTTCGGCGTGCAGGTCGACGACGCCTCGGCCAACGCAGCCGCCGCTGGACGGACGGGCGTCGGCGACCCGGACCGGACCGGCTCCGCTGCGCACCCGGGTGGAGACCCGGGCGACGAGCACCCCCGGTCGGCACACCATGCGGTCGAGTGGGCCGCGCACCCGGACCTCCAGCGTCAGCACCCGGTCCCGTGCCACGGGTATCGCCACCAGTTTCACTCCTTCGGGTAGCGAGCCGGGGGATATGCGGTGTTCGCTCACGCCCGGCCGTGTCACGCAGTGCACCTGGTCGGCGGCGAACCAGCCCAGCTTCCACTTGTGCCAGGCCATGAAGTCGTTGGTGGGTCCCCAGTCCGACTCCATCACGTCCCAGTGGCCGGCCAGCCGGGGCGCCGGCCCCTCGCCGGACCAGTAGAGGTCGGGCAGGCCGAAGGCGTGGCCGTTCTCGTGCGGAAGGACCCGGAAGGCGCTCTCGCCGGGCTGGCGGCTCCAGACGAAGCTGACGTTGCGCACCGACGGCAGCAGCGTGTGGCCGGCGAACGTCACCGACAGCACGGTGTCCGTGGCGGGCGGTCCCGCGTCCGGGTTCACCAGCACGTTGACCAGGTCGTGGGCGGCGAAGTCCACCTCGGACGCCACCGCCGCGCGTATCTCGCGCAGCAACCGGTCGTAACCGCGGTTGCTGCCCGCGTGCCAGCGGGAGCCGCGGCTGATCCCGTACTCATCGAGCGGCCGGGACATCCGCAACCAGCGGTGCACCGGGCGGGGGCGGTAGTCGAGCCGGCCGTAGGAGCTGGCGGCCAGATATTCGGTGGTCTCCGGAAAGAACTCCGCGTAGCGTTCCCGCGTGCTGACGGTCGCCGGTGCGTCGGGGAAGTCCACGAACAGGGTGAGCGCCCGCACGGTGCCGTGGGCCCGCGCGTAACCACGGGGGGTGGGAAGCGCCTCCGACACGTCACCGGTGTATCCGCGCAGGGCGCACGCTCCGGACGGCGGGGAACCCGGCCGGACCCGCTCGGCGGCCTCCACCGGTACGACGCCGTGGGAGAACGCCAGCGCGCCTATCGCGGCCAGGACGGTGCTGCGCCGCGGTCGGCCCCTGGACTCCATGGGCCGATGCTCGCGGGCGCCGTCCCCGGTCGCCAGGCGGAGTGCGCCGGCCGGGTGCAGCACGGTGGGTGACGAACCGATGGCGAAAGGAAATGTGAGGCGGGTCACTCGGGGGTGGGAAATTAACGGGGATCCTGTCCCCGTTTAGCAGTCATGACAGTGAAGCGGGGGGTCTCTCCCCGCTTCGTCGCCAACCGCACCACGCCGGTCTCCCGCCCCGGGGCTCGGGACGCAGACCCGATGTCCGAGGCGGGGGCCAAGGTGGCGGTAGCGGTCGGACGACACATAGCGGCGCAGTCGGAGGAGTTGGTCATGGTGATGCGAGCGGACGCCACCCGGAACCGTGAGCGGATCACAGCCGCCGCCCGGGAGCTGCTCGTGGAGCAGGGCCCCGACGTGCCGCTGGACGAGGTCGCCCGCCGTGCGGGCGTCGGCAACGCCACCCTCTACCGGCACTTCACCGACCGCGACGCCCTGGTGCGCGGCGTCGTGCTCGCCGTCACCGAGAGCATCGCCGCCCGGGCCCGCGCGGCACTCGCGGAGGAGACCGACGCCTTCGAGGCGCTGCGGCGCTTCGTGTCCGGAGCGATGGCCGAACGCATCGGGGCGCTCTGCCCGATGCTCTCCCCCCGCTTCGACGCGCAGGCCCCCGAACTCCACGCCGCCCGAGACCGGTTGGAGGCACTGATCCAGCAACTGCTGGACCAGGCCAAGCAGTCCGGCCAGGTCCGTGCGGACGTCGCGGTGGGAGACCTCACCGTCGTCCTCAGCCAGCTGACCCGTCCGCTGCCCGGCAGCGGCTGCGCGCAGCTCGAACGCTTCACCGAACGCCACGTGCAGATCTTCCTCGACGGGCTGCGTGCCCCGGCGAGGTCCGAACTACCGGGCACCCCCGCGACGTTGGAGGCACTCCGGCAACCCGCATGACCTGTTCCGGCCCCACGCCCCACAGGCGGCGGGCCGCACGAGCCGGCCCCCTTCCAGCCCCCACCTGACTCCCGACCGGTCCAGAGCCGACCGGCCACTCCGTCCGACTTCTCGCAACTGCGCCCCGAGGTGGCCCCGCCATGTCCGAAACGGCATCCCGACCTGATCCCAAGCGCTGGACAGCGCTCGTCTTCATCGCCATAGCCCAGCTGATGGTCGTGCTCGACGCGACCATCGTGAACATCGCCCTCCCCTCCGCCCAGGCGGACCTGGGGATCACCGACGGCAACCGCCAGTGGGTCATCACCGCCTACGCGCTGGCCTTCGGCGGTCTGCTGCTGTTCGGCGGACGCATCGCGGACCTGTGGGGCCGGCGCCGGACCTTCATCACCGGCCTGGCCGGCTTCGCACTCGCCTCCGCACTCGGCGGTGCCGCCGTCAACCAGGGCATGCTGCTCGGCGCCCGAGGCCTCCAGGGCGCCTTCGGTGCGCTGCTCGCCCCCGCCGCGCTGTCCCTGCTGTCGGTCATGTTCACCGACGCCCGCGAGCGGGCGAAGGCGTTCGGCATCTACGGCGCGATCGCCGGCGGTGGCGGCGCCATCGGCCTCATCCTGGGCGGCGTGCTCACCGAGTACCTCGACTGGCGCTGGACGTTCTACGTCAACATCCCCTTCGCGCTGGTCGCCGCGGCCGGCGCCTACCTGGTGATCCGCGAGCCCGCCGGGACCCGCAACCGTTCCTCGCTCGACATCCCCGGCGTGCTGCTCTCGACCTTCGGACTGGTCACCCTGGTGTACGGCTTCACCCGCGCCGAGGAGCACGGCTGGTCCGAGGGCGTCACGGTGTCCATGTTCGTCGCCGCCGTCGTGCTGCTGGCCGCGTTCGTGCTGGTGGAGTCCCGCGCGCAGTCGCCGCTGCTGCCGCTGCGGGTGCTCGTCGACCGCAACCGCGGCGGCGTCTACCTCTCCCTCGGCCTCGCCGTCATCGCGATGTTCGGCCTGTTCCTCTTCCTCACCTACTACCTGCAGATCGTGCAGGACTTCTCGCCGGTGAAGACCGGCTTCGCGTTCCTGCCGATGATCGTCGGCATGGTCACCGGATCCACCCAGATCGGCGCCCGGCTGATGACCCGGGTGCGGCCCCGGCTGCTCATGGGCCCGGGCTTCCTGACGGCGTCCCTGGGCATGCTGCTGCTCACCCAGCTGGAGACGGACAGCTCCTACACGACGCTGATCCTGCCCGCGCAGCTGCTGCTGGGCCTGGGCATGGGCACCGCCTTCATGCCCGCCATGTCGCTCGCCACGCACGGGGTGCGCCCGCAGGACGCGGGGGTCGCCTCCGCCATGGTCAACACCTCGCAGCAGGTCGGCGGGGCCATCGGTACGGCCCTGCTGAACACCATCGCCGCCGGCGCCACCACCTCGTACCTGGCGGCCAACGCGGCCGGTGCGGCCACCGGGTCCGCGCAGCGGCTGGTGGTGCTGGAGTCGATGGTGCACGGCTACACGTCGGCGATCTGGTGGGCCGTCGGCATCCTCCTGGTCGCCGCGGCCCTGGCCGTGACGCTCGTCGACGCCCGCGTGCAGACCGACGCCGCCAAGCCGGGCCCGGACGACGGCTCGGCCGACGACGAACCGCAGCAGGTGCCGGTGCTGGCCCACTGACCGGCTGACACCTTCGGACGGGACGGAGGGTCAGGGGCGGGGGCCGAGCGCTGATGGCCGACGGTTGTGGGTCGTTGACTCTCGGTCCCCGGTTCCGGGAATCTCGGGGCGGTCCGGGGGCGTGTCAGGCGCCGGGGCCCGGTCGGTCGAGGGGCTTCTCGTAGCGGGCGACGTCCCAGTAGCGGCCGAACTTCCGTCCCACTTCCCGGTAGGTGCCGACGTGGCGGAAACCGAAACGGGTGTGCAGCCGTTCGGAGGCCGGGTTGGGCAGGGCGACGGACGCGTAGGCGCGGTGCACGTCCTCCTTCTCCAGCGCCGCGAACAGGGCGCCGTAGAGCAGCGTGCCGACACCGCGGCCGACGGCGTCCGGGGCGAGGTAGACGCTCACCTCCACGGACGTCGCGTAGGCGGCCCGGGCGTGCATCGGGCTGCTGGTGGCGTACCCGAGCACGGCACGGGTACCCGGACCACGCGCAACCAACAAGCGATGGGGGCCGTCTTCAGGGTGGGAGAGCAGCCAAGGACGTCGCTCTGCCGCGGTGAACACCCGGGTGTCGAATGTGACGGGCGTCTCGGAGACGTAGTGGTTGTAGATGCGGGTGAGGCTTCCGAGGTCCCCCTCGGTGCCCGCACTGACCTGGATGTCTCTGTGGTCCGCCACTGGTTGTCCCTTCGCCGCGGCCGGACAGGGTACTGCATGATCCGAAGAACGATGAGCAAGTTGGGAATTCTGTCCGGATTCCCGACGTTGATTCCTTCGGAAGCGGGAACCCGGATGTCGTAAGGGTTCTCTGGTCCGCCACCGACCAGTAACTGATCACTTGCAAGGGAGCACGCATGGCAACCCGTGCCGTCGCCCGTCGTCAGCCGGGCTCCAAGGGCGCCAAAGCTGGCGGGGCAAGCAGTGTGCGCGCCGGCGACATCGCCGACCGCGATCTGGTCGGCATGTACCTCGACGAGATCGCCCGTACCCCGCTGCTCGACGCCGCCAGAGAGGTGGAGCTGTCCCTCACGATCGAGGCCGGTGTCTACGCGCAGCGGATCCTCGAAGGGCGGGACACCCCGTCGGAGGACGCGCCGAGCGCCCACGCGACCGAAGAGGAACTGGCCGCGGTAGTCGCCGAGGGCGAGCGCGCGAAGGACGTCTTCATCCGGTCCAACCTCCGTCTCGTGGTGGCCGTCGCCCGCCGCTACCCGCGCAGCGGACTGCCTCTGCTGGACCTCATCCAGGAGGGCAACGCCGGCCTGGTGCGAGCAGTGGAGAAGTTCGACTACGCCAAGGGCTTCAAGTTCTCCACCTACGCGACGTGGTGGATCCGCCAGGCCATCACACGGTCCATCGCCGACCAGTCGCGCACCATCCGCCTGCCCGTCCACCTGGTGGAGGAGCTCGGCCGGATCCGGCGCGTGCAGCGGGAGTTCAACCGTGAGCACGGCCGGGACGCGGAGCCCGCGGAGCTGGCGGCCGAGCTGGACTCCACGCCGGAGCGGGTGGTCGACGTCCTGGACTGGGCGCGCGACCCGGTCAGCCTCAACATGTCCGTCGACGACGAGGGCGACACCCAGTTCGGTGACCTCCTGGAGGACACCTCGGCCATCTCGCCCGAGGAGTCGGTGCTGTCGCTGCTGCGCAGCGAGGAGCTGGAGAACCTCCTCGCACGGCTCGACCACCGCACGGCCTCGATCATCAAGGCCCGCTACGGGATAGAGGACGGTCGTGAGCGCACACTGACCGAGGTCGGCAGGCAGCACGGCCTCACCCGGGAACGCATCCGGCAGATCGAGAAGCACGCTTTGCTGGAGCTGAAGAAGATGGCGCACGACACCGGCTTCGACGCGGCGGCCTGATCCGCCGACCGACGCAGCCACCGCAGCACCGAGCCCCGGGGCCGGCGGACCGCACACCGCGGTCGCCGGC
>NZ_BAAHCA010000001.1:2376-80721 GCF_054776295.1 Streptomyces sparsus | reverse complement strand
GGGCGGACAGGGCCCCGCGGCGGCCCTGGGGCGGGCGGGACCGGGCGGCGTGAGCGGCCATCATGTGCCGGCGCCGCACGCGTCTGCGCCCTTCCGATGATCGGTCGGATGCGGCACGCTCCGGTGATGGACCATTCCGGGGGGCGTACCGGGACGGCACGAGGAGGCAGCACGTGGTGGACGCACACCGAACGTTCGTGATCATCGGCGGCGGACTGGCCGGCGCGAAGGCGGCCGAGACCCTCCGGGCGGAGGGCTTCACCGGCCGCGTCATCCTGATCGGAGACGAGCGTGACCACCCCTACGAGCGTCCACCGCTCTCCAAGGGCTACCTGAGCGGCGGCGAGGAGCGCGACCAGGTCTACCTGCACGAGCCGGCCTGGTACGCGGGGGCCGAGATCGAGCTCCACCTGGGCCAGCCCGCGGTGCACATCGACCGCGAGGCGCGTGCCGTGCGGCTGGGGGACGGGACGGTCGTGCCCTACGACGCGCTGCTGCTCGCCACCGGCGCCGAACCGCGGCGGCTGGAGGTACCGGGCACCGACCTGGCGGGGGTGCACCACCTGCGCCGGTTGTCGCACGCCGACCAGCTGCGCGGAATGGTCTCCCGCCTCGGCCGGGAGAACGGCCACCTGGTGATCGCCGGTGGCGGCTGGATCGGCCTGGAGGTGGCCGCGGCAGCCCGCACCTGGGGCGCCGAGGTCACCGTCATCGAGCAGAACCCGACGCCGCTGCACAGCGTCATGGGTCCCGAGCTCGGCGCGCTCTTCGCCGACCTGCACCGTGAGCACGGCGTCCGCTTCCACTTCGGCGGCCGGATCACCGAGATCCTCGGCCGGGACGGCCAGGTGCTGGCCGTCCGCACCGACGACGGCGAGGAGTTCCCGGCGCACGGCGTGCTCGCCGCGATCGGGGCCGCCCCCAGGACCGCGCTCGCCGAGGCCGCCGCCCTCACCGTGGACCCGGACACCGGAGGCATCGCCGTCGACGCCTCGCTGCGCACCGAGGACCCGGCGATCTTCGCCGCCGGGGACGTCGCCGCCGTGCGGCAGCCCTCCGGCGGACGGCTGCGGGTCGAGCACTGGGCGAACGCCCTGCACGGCGGCCCGGCCGCGGCCCGCGCCATGCTGGGCCAGGAGGTCGGCCACAGCCGGGTGCCGTACTTCTTCTCCGACCAGTACGACGTCGGCCTGGAGTACAGCGGCTGGGCCCCGCCCGGCGCGTACGACCAGGTGGTGTGCCGGGGCGACATCGGCAAACGGGAGTTCATCGCGTTCTGGCTCCGGGACAACCGGGTGCTGGCCGGCTTGAACGTCAACACCTGGGACGTCGCCGAGCAGATCCAGGACCTGATCCGCTCAGGCCGGCGCCTCGACCTGCACCACCTCGCCGACCCCGCCGTCCCGCTGTCCGAGCTGGCGGCCACCACCTGACCCGGACGCGCCCCGTCACCGGACCGCCCGCACCGCACCCGCACCCCCGCCCGAGCCGCGCCGTCACGTTGCTGCACAGCGCCACGCAATGCCGCACAACGCCACGTACTGCCACGCAATACTGAAAAAGGGATATTTTGCTCAGGTCTTCCAGTGAGAGGTATCTGAGTGATGGCACAGCAGACCGTGGCCGAGCAGTTCGTCGACATCCTCGTCCGGTCCGGGGTGCGGCGGCTCTACGGCGTCGTCGGCGACAGCCTCAACCCGGTGGTCGACGCGATCCGGCGCACCCCGGCCATCGACTGGATCCAGGTCCGGCACGAGGAGACCGCGGCCTTCGCCGCCGGCGCCGAGGCCCAACTCACCGGCAGGCTCGCCGCCTGCGCGGGCTCCTGCGGCCCCGGCAACCTCCACCTGATCAACGGCCTCTACGACGCGCACCGGTCGATGGCCCCGGTGCTCGCCCTCGCCTCGCACATCCCCAGCAGTGAGATCGGCACCGGCTTCTTCCAGGAGACCCACCCCGACCGGCTGTTCACCGAGTGCAGCCACTACAACGAACTGATCTCCAGTCGCCACCAGATGCCCCGCGTCCTCCAGACGGCGATCCAGCACGCGGTGGGGCGCGGCGGCGTCAGCGTGGTCGCGCTGCCCGGTGACATCGCCGCCGAGCAGGCCCCCGAGCGTGCCGAGGAACACGCCCTGGTCACCGCCCGGCCGACCGTGCGGCCCGCCGACGAGGAGATCCGCGCCCTCGCCGCCCTGATCGACGACGCCCGCCGGGTGACGCTGTTCTGCGGCAGAGGAACCGCCGGCGCCCACCAGGAGGTGATGGACCTCGCCGCGAAGGTGAAGGCCCCGGTGGGCCACGCGCTGCGCGGCAAGGAGTGGATCCAGTACCAGAACCCCTACGACGTCGGCATGAGCGGACTGCTCGGCTACGGAGCCGCCTACGAGGCCACCCACGGCTGCGACCTCCTGATCCTGCTCGGCACGGACTTCCCCTACAACGCCTTCCTGCCCGACGACGTGCGCATCGCGCAGGTCGACGTCCGGCCCGAGCACCTGGGCCGCCGCTCGAAGCTGGACCTGGGCGTGTGGGGCGACGTGCGGGAGACCCTGCGCTGCGTCATCCCGCAGGTGCGGGAGAAGCGGGACCGGTCCTTCCTCGACCGGATGCTGAAGAAGCACGCCGCCGCGCTGGAGGGCGTGGTGAAGGCCTACACGCGGAAGGTGGACAAGCACACCCCGATCCACCCCGAGTACGTCGCCTCGGTCCTCGACGAGGAGGCCGACGACGACGCCGTCTTCACCGTGGACACCGGAATGTGCAACGTCTGGGCCGCCCGCTACCTCACCCCGAACGGGCGGCGCCGGGTGATCGGCTCCTTCACCCACGGATCGATGGCCAACGCTCTGCCGCAGGCCATCGGCGCCCAGTTCCTCGACCGGCGCCGACAGGTGGTGTCCATGTCGGGGGACGGAGGCTTCACGATGCTGATGGGGGACTTCCTGACGCTCGTGCAGTACGGCCTGCCCGTCAAGGTCGTGCTGTTCAACAACTCCGCCCTCGGCATGGTGGAGCTGGAGATGCTGGTCGCCGGACTGCCCGCCCACGGCACGGCGAACCACAACCCCGACTTCGCCGCCGTCGCCCGGGCCGCCGGCGCGCACGGGGTGCGGGTGGAGAAACCCAAGGAACTGCGCGGCGCCCTCCGGGACGCCTTCCGGCACAAGGGCCCGGCGCTCGTGGACGTCGTCACCGACCCCAACGCGCTCTCCATCCCACCGAAGATCCGCGCCGAGATGGTCACCGGCTTCGCGCTCTCCGCCGGCCGGATGGTGCTCGACGGCGGCGTCGGCCGCATGGTCCAGATGGCCCGCTCCAACCTGCGCAACATCCCACGGCCCTGACCGGCCCCCGGTCGTGCCACTCCGGCGCCGGACGTCCCCGCACACGAAACCGCCCCCGGACAACCGTCCGGGGGCGGAGACGACAACCCCGCCCGGCCCACTGGGCCGGGCGGGTGAATCCCGCACACGCGTCACCACGCGGCGGGGCTAGGTGTTGGTGGCGCCCCAGTCGTCTTCGCCCGGCCGAGCGGAGGTGCGCCCGTTGAAGGCGCGCACCTTCTCGGAGACCGACTCGGGGAGCCGGTCACCCACTCGGTCAGCCACGGTGTGGGCCGCCTTGGACGCGGCCTGGCGACCGGTGTGCGTGGCGGTCTCCACGGTGTTCCGGACAGAGGGGTTCTGCGAGAGCTGACGTGCGTAGGCACGCAGCTGCTCGTAGCGCTCCCGTCCGGCCCGTGTGCCGATCACATACCCGACCGCGAGGCCCGTGATGAAACTCAATCGGTACCGCATACGGCACCCCTTCCCTGGGACTTGCTCGGTATGCGCCGGAGGTGGTCGGAAGGCGGCACGGCTACCGATTTCAAACCAGCCCCTGGCATGCGCTAATGTATTGCTCGCAGCGAGGGAGTGCCCCGGGACACCGGTTGGCTAACCCCGAGCAGAGCAGTCCCCTGTAGCTCAATTGGCAGAGCAGCCGGCTGTTAACCGGCAGGTTACTGGTTCGAGTCCAGTCGGGGGAGCGCACCGAGAAGGGCCCCGCGAGGGGCCCTTTCTGCACCCGCCCCGCGCCCTCCCAAGGGCCGCCCGAAGGCCCCGGGGAACGGCGCGACCGCGACCAGCGTCCCCACCTGAGCAGGGCTTCACCCCGTACGGGCGGCAGATCGTATGAGCGGCTATGCTGCGGCAGACGGCGCGCACACCTGTGCGCGACGCGCCGATACGGGGCGGTAGCTCAGCCGGTTAGAGCAGCGGACTCATAATCCGTCGGCCGTGGGTTCGAGTCCCACCCGCCCCACCACAGCGTCCCCAGGCAGAATCGTTCTGACCTGGGGATACGCGCTTTTCGGGGGCGGTTTTGCGCTAGGTGTTCGCCTCACGGAGGTGTGGCGGATGTGGGTCTTCACGCGTCGAGAGCGTTCCCTGTGCGGCTCTGACCTGGGCTTTTCCGTTCCCACAGTCGCGGGAGGGTCAACAGCGATCCCATGGCCTCCGGGGGTCACCCCCCACCCAGCCGCATCGACGTCGCCCCCCCATGCGTGACTCGTAGTGAGGGTCGGCCGGTATGTCTGTTCCCTGAGTCGATCTTGAGGACGAAACGCTGGCCGACGCGATGCGACTCATGGGCGCGTCGACGAAGAAGGAGACGGTCAACGGGTCCCTGCGGGACTAGGTGGCGCGCGTCAAGCGACTGGAGGCTGCCGCGAAGCCGGCCGCGCGGGGCGAGCAGGACGAGCCGGCCGCGCGGGGCGAGTTCGAGGCCGCGACTGCGGCGCACGCAGCGGCCGAGCGCGTCCGGCGGGCAGCTATCGAGTGCTCACGTACCTACTCGACACGTCCGCCCTGTGGCACCTCTTGCGCACTTCGGCTGCGCCCAGCTGCACCGTCCGACTGCGGCTGACCGGCGGTGAGATCCCTTCACCCTCACTCGGTCCTTCGCAGCGCCTCGGGGCCATGCACCACGGGGTGTCGCACAGCAGCTTCGAGCACATCGCGCTCCCTTCCCCTCGTAGCGTGGAGTTCGTGGCTGCACGCTACGAGGGGAAGGACACCCCGCTGTTGCCGTCAGCTGGGTCAGCCGACGTACTTGTCCGCGGCGGCGAGGGCCTCGTCGAGGATGGCGAGGCCCTCGCGGGCCTCCTCGTCGGTGATGTTGCACGGCGGGACGACGTGGATGCGGTTGAAGTTGTACACCGGCCACATGCCGCGTTCCTTGCAGGCGGCGACGACTTCGTCGACCGGGCGGGTCAGGTCGCCTCCGGCGGCGTAGGGGACGAGCATCTCGCGGGTCTCGCGGTCGCGGACCAGTTCCACCGCCCAGAACACGCCCAGGCCCCGGACCTCGCCGACCGACGGGTGGCGCTCGGCGATCGCGCGCAGGCCGGGGCCGATGACGTCCTCGCCGATGCGCGCGGCGTTCTCGTTGACGCCCTCCTCCTTCATCGCGGTGATGGTGGCCACGGCCGCGGCGCAGGCCAGCGGGTGACCGGAGTAGGTGAGGCCGCCGGGATAGGCCACTTCACGGAAGGTCTCGTGGACGGCGTCGGAGAGGATCACGCCGCCGAGCGGCACGTAACCGGAGTTGACGCCCTTGGCGAAGGTGATGAGGTCGGGGGTGACACCCCAGTGGTCGACGGCGAACCACTCGCCCGTGCGGCCGAAGCCGGACATCACCTCGTCGGCGATGTAGAGGATGCCGTGCCGGTCGCACAGGTCGCGCACGCCCTGGAGGTAACCGGCCGGGGGAATGAGGACGCCGGCCGTGCCGACGACGGTCTCCAGGACGATCGCCGCGATCGTCGAGGGCCCTTCGAAGGCGATGACCTGCTCCAGATGGGCCAGGGCCCGCGCGCTCTCCTCGGCCTCGGTGGTCGCGTGGAAGTGCGAGCGGTAGAGGTAGGGGCCGAAGAAGTGCGCGACGTTGCCCGAGGCGCTGCCGGAGTGCTCGTTGGCCCAACGGCGCGGGTCGCCGGTCAGGCTGATCGCCGTCGAGGTGCCGCCGTGGTACGAGCGGTAGGCCGACAGGACCTTGGGGCGGCGGGTGTGCATGCGGGCCATCCGTACCGCGTGCTCGTTGGCCTCGGCCCCGCCGTTGGTGAAGAAGACCCGGTTGAGGTCGTCGGGCGCCAGCTCGGCGATCAGCCGGGCCGCCTCGCCGCGCTTGTCGTTGGCGAAGATCGAGGCGATCATGCAGATCTCGTCGGCCTGCTCCTTGATCGCCGCGACGACCTTGGGGTGCGCGTGACCGATGTTCAGGTTGATGAACTGCGAGGAGAAGTCGAGGTAGCGCTTGCCGGTGTAGTCCCAGAAGTACCGGCCCGAGGCGCCCGCGACGGGGAGGGGGTTCACGCTGCCCTGGGCGGCCCAGGAGTGGAAGAGGTGGGCCCGGTCGTCGGCGACGATGCGGGCGCCCCTGTCCGGGTCCGGAGCAGGGGCGGACGAGGCCGTGGACGGCAACGGGGCGGACAGGTTTTCGGTGGTCATCAGAACCTCGATGGGGAGTGTGTGGCGGACGGGGCGTTTCGCGAGCGGTCGGGAAGGGACGCTCTCTCTTTTTCGAGGAAGTAGTGGATGTCGGCGGTGGCCGCTTCGATCCGGGTACGGGACCGGGTGCCCTCGGGCTCCCGGAGGAGGTCGGCCTGGCGGCGCAGCACCGCCCCGGAGAACGGCAGGCCCCCGCTGTCGCCGTAGCGGATGGCGCCAGTGCGGTCGCGTCGGGGGATCACCTGGGAGCGGGCGTGGACGCTGGCGCTGAAGGGGATGTCCAGGCGGCCGGCGCGGAACGCCGCGTCGATGCCGTCGAACAGATCGCCGGCGGCGAGCACCGGCTCGATGATCTCGGCGACCTCGCGCTCGATCCAGTGCTGCTCCTCGGCCACCCGGTCCTCGTCGACTCGGACGAAGTCGAGCAGCTGCGAGGCGCCCAGGGCCGCGGTGCGCAGCCCGTGGGCGTTGGCCGTGGCGTCGGGGATGCCGTAGGCCTCCTGCACGGTCTTGTTGATCATCTTGGTCGCGCCGCCGAGCCGGGCCGTCAGGCCGCCGTGGAGGATCAGCAGGCTGGCGAACTCAGGCGTCGCCGGGAAGACCCCCATGAACTCGTGCAGCACCGGGTACACCTCGACGGCCGTGCCGAGGTAGCGGCGGGCCAGGGTCCGGACGGCGCGCAGGGCTGCGACGTCCTGGTGCACCTCGCCGCCCTGCGGGTAGGCGATCGACAGGCAGCCGACGCCCTCGCTGACGGCGGCGACGCCTTCCAGCAGTGTCATGGCGAGGCTGACCGACGGGGGGACGAGTACGGCGGTGAGGGTGCCGAACAGCTCCCGGTCGATGACGACCCCGGACGTGGCGAGGGTGCCGCACAGGGCGTCCACCTGCTGCCAGGCCCGCAGCGAGTGGGCCAGCGGCACGTTCTTGGAGTACGGCAGGTTGTAGCCGATGCCGCCGCCCTCGAACGAGGTGATACCGGCGGCGAGCGTCACCGCGAACAGGTCGCGGCCGTCGGGTGAGCCGTGCCGGACCTCCAGGGGGACCGCTAGGGCCTCGCCCAGTTCCCGGCCCCGTTGCCAGCCGTGGGCGACCAGCGGATACCCGTTGAGGTCGGCCGGGCTGTCGCGCATGAGGTCCTGCGCGGTGTCGAAGTTCCGCAGCCGGGTGTGCGAGTCGATGGTGACGGAGAGGATGTCAGGACCGGCGGGCTCCAGTTCGCGCAGCAGCGCCAGCATCGGTTCGTGCCCGCCGACGCCGCAGCGCGGCTGGACAGCCGGGCGGCCCGCGGTGTCGGCGGCGCGCAGCACGTCGACGACGAAGGGGCGCCGGGCGTCCGTGAGGTACGCCAGGATGTCGGACCAGCCGGGCAGGTCGGCGGCGACCTGCGGGGCCAGTTCGAGGCCGTTCAGTTCAGCCATTCCGCGACTCGGCCGCCATCGTCGAGGGGAGCGCGTGGAGTCTGTCGAGCAGCAGTACGAGTTCCCCGGCGTCGCCGAGCAGGTGGTCGACGCCCAGGTCGTACAGCCGCTGCCGGTCGGCGTCGCTCGTGCCGCTGCCGACCGAGAGGTTGCCGCCGACGACCACGGGGCACTTGAGGCGGCCTGCGGCGCGCAGTTCGGGCAGGGCCTTGAGGTCGTGGTGGGCGTGGCCGTTGAGGGTGCCGATGAGGACGGCTTCGGCCTCCGGGTGCCGGTCCACGGCGTCGGCGAAGTCGCTCAGCGGGGTGCAGACGCCGAGGTTGACCACGCTGAAGCCGTGGTCCTGCAGTTGCATGGTGATGAGGTGGTTGGCGACAGCGTGCGAGTCGCTCTCGGCCACGCCCAGGACGACCAGGCGTCCGCCCGGCCCGGGAAGCGTGTTCATCGGCACTCTTTCTGTGGAGTGGGGGTGGGCACGGTGGGCAGCGCCGTCAGTCGTCGAAGGCCATGAACAGTTCACGGTGGTTCACTTCGGCGAGCCGGTCGCGGTGGTACTCGTCGGGGTCGGCGGCGCGCAGCGAGTCGAAGACGAGGTTGATCGCCGCGACCAGCCCCCACACCTCGTGGTAGGCGGGCCAGCCCGGGGTGCCACGGCGGTGGTCGTCCTCGCGGGCGAAGAGGTAGTTCGCCCAGTCCTTGTGCATGGGGTGCCTGTGGTGGAAGTCGTGGACCACCGTGTCACCGGTGAGGATCAGGTACCGGGCGGGGAAGTGGATCAACAGCATCCGGCACCACCAGCGCACCCAGGCCGCGTACCGGCGTGCGGGCGGGAGGCCCGGCGAGGGGACGGCTTCGCCGATGAAGATGGCGTTGGTGAGGCCCGCGAAGTACTCCTTGCCCCGCCGGACGGTCTGGTCCCGGCTGGGGAAGGTGTGCTTGACGCACAGCCGGAAGATGTTGCTCATCTGGAAGAAGACCGTCATGGGCAGCGCCCAGGCCACCAGCAGGAAGACCCACAGGTGCAGCCAGGTGGCCAGCGCCGCCATCACGACGAGGCCCGCCGTGGTTCCCACCCGCCAGGGTGTGCTCGCGAAGGCGTAGAACGAGCGGAACCGGGCCGTCAGGAACCGGGCGTGGAACCAGGGGGAGAAGGTCTTGCCCAGGACCCGCCGCCACATCTGACGGCGGGTCATGCCGGGTCGCAGTTCCAGGCTCACCAGGAACGCCTGGACCGTGGGGTCACGGCGCGTCATGTGGTGCAGGGCGTGGTGGTCGCCGACGTGCTCGGCGCTGTACCGCCCGAAGTCCTGGATCAGCAGTACGGCGGCGAGCACCCGGCCGAGGGCGGCGTCCGGGCCGCGCCGCCGCCACATGTTCTGGTGGGCGCACTGGTGGTAGATCATCATCCGGAGGTTGCGGGCGCCGTGCAGGGTCATGGCCCAGCCGGGCAGCAGCAGGACCAGCAGCCAGCCGGCCGCCCACAGCGCGGTTCCGCTGAGTGCCACCCCGGTGGCGACCGAGGTGACGGCGTTCACCAAGTGCCGTGTGGGGGTGTAGTGGATCGGTCGCTGCCCGGCATACGGCCGGCCGGTCAGCAACGTGAGTGGTACGGCGCACGCACGCGGCAGCACCTGCATGGATTCGCGCACGCTGTCCGGCGCGCCGGAGCCGCCGCCGGGGCGCGGACGCGGACGCGGGTCATTCACCTCGGGCATCGCCGATCTCTCTCCGCTGAACTTCGAGCTGACAGTCGAGCTGAACTGGGCAGCAAGGGCACGGTGTCGGTCAGGCGCCAGCAAGCGCCTCGGCTTCCTGGGCGGCGGCCGTGGTCAGCAACTCATCTATGACCGCGTCCAGTTGGACGGTGGTGGTCTCCGGGTTCAACAGCATCAGCTTGAGGAAGACCCGGCTGCCGCCGTCCTCCCCGGCGATGTGGGTGCGGGCGATCAGGGCGCGCCCCTCCTCCATGACCCGGCGGCGCAGGGCGCCGTTGAAGGCGTCGGCGTCCAGGCCACCCGTGGGGAGGTAGCGGAACAGTACGGCGGTGAGCGGCGGTTCGGTGCCCAGTTCCAGACGCGGCTCGGCCGCGATCCGGGACGCGGCGTGCCGGGCGAGGTCGTGGCAGGTGTCCACCATGGCGCCCATGGCCTTGCTGCCGAGCGTGCGCATGGTGACAGCGATCTTGAGGGCGTCCGCCCGCCGGGTGGTCTGCAGCGAGGTGTTCTGCAGGCCGATGAACCCGGCGCAGGTGTCGTCGTCGGCGCTGAGGCACGTGGTGGGCTGCAGGCCGAAGGACAGCATGGTCTCGGCCCGGCGGACCAGCAGGACGGCCGAAGAAGCCGGAGCCCAGCCGAACTTGTGCAGGTCGACGGTGATCGAATCGGCCTCGGCGAGGCCGTCGAGCATGCCGCGCAGCCGTGGGGAGAACAGTGCCCCGGCTCCGTAGGCCGCGTCCGCGTGCAGCCACACGCCGTGCTTGCGGGCGATCACGGCCAGCTGCGGGAGCGGGTCCACGATGCCGAGGTCGGTGGAGCCCGCGACGGCCACGATCGCGACGGCGACCTGATCGGCGGGGAGTTCGGTGAGGACCCGGTCGGCCTCCTCGGGGATCATCCGGCCGTTCTTGTCCACGGGGATGGTGAGGATGTGCTCCTCGCCCAGGCCCAGCAGGCGTACCGCGCGTTCGATGGAGAAGTGCACGCCTTCGGGGCACAGCACGACCGGCTGGACGTCGAGCTTGCGAAGGCCCCCGTGGAAGGGGTAGTCGCCGGTCTTCTCGGCCAGGGTGGTGTCACGGGCCATGGTCATCGCCATGAGGTTGGAGACGCTCCCGCCGGGGGTGAGCGCGCCACCGGCCTCGGTGGGGTCGTAGCCCACCAGCTCGGCCAGTTGGGCGATGAGCCAGCGGTCCAGCTCGAGTGCGAAGGGGCCGCTCTCCCAGGCGTGCAGGGACTGGTTGAGGATGGCGGTCACCAGCTCGGCGGTGGCGGCCACGTCGGCGGGCGGGGGCTGCATCCGGGCGAGCGCGGCCGGGTGGGTGATGTCCACCGACCACTGGGCGTACGGGCGGATCAGCTCAGCCAGCACGCTGGCGGGATCGCCGCCGTCCTCCGGCAGCAGCAGTGCGGCCAGCGCCTGCCGGGCGGCGACCCTGGCGCCGTCGGGGCCCCCGGGCGCCACCGGGCCCAGGCGCGCCGCGGAGACCTCTTGGAGGATGTCCAGGGCGGTGTTCACCAGAGCCCGGACGCGCTCCAGGCCTGCGGCGGTTCCGGCGGGCTGGTACAGCGGGCCGGTCACGTTCGTGGTCACGAATGATCTCCTACGGAAGGCGGCGAAAGTCACGGGCGGCTGGTACGACGAGCGGGTACGACGACAGGGGCGAACGGCAGGCAGGGACGAGGGCGCGGGGAAGCGGCGACGGACCGGCTACTCGGGCGTCCCGGCGTCGGCCTTCGGCCCCGCAGCGGTGGCGGTGGCCGGTTCTTGCGGCGGCCCCGCCGGAACGTCCTTGAGCCGGGGGACCGGGGAGAACGCCACCCACAGCAGGGCGAACAGGAACCCGAACGCCGTGACGTACAGCGTGGGCCGCAGCCCGATCGCGTCGCCCAGGGTCCCGCCGAGCAGCGCACCGAGCGGCAGCGGACCCCAGGCGATGAAGCGGCATCCGGCGTTGACGCGGCCGAGCAGATGGTCCGGCGTGATGACCTGGCGCAGGCTCACCACATGGATGGTCGACATCGTCGACCCGATGCCGCAGCACGCGAACGCGAGGACGTACATCCCGTACGACAGCGGGCCCCCGCCTGGCGCGAGCGGGACCAGTACCGGCGCCGCGCAGCACAACACCAGCTCGGCCATGACCGCCCGACCCAGGCCCAGCCGCTGCTTCAGCCAGCCGGCGCCGACCGCGCCCAGCAGCGAACCGACGGCGCCGACGCCCAGGAGGAGGCCGATGGTGGCCGGGCCCATGCCCAACTCCCGCGCGGCGTACAGCACGAACACCGTCTGCAGCGACATCCAGCACAGGTTGTACGTCCCGGCCTGCAGGGCGATCGCCCGGATGGTGGCGTTGCGGAAGACCATCCGCAGACCCTCCGCGATGCTGCGCGCGGTGGACACCCGCTGTTCGGGCACGGCGGGGGCGGGCTCGACGCGGCGGATGGCGAGCAGCCCGGCGACGGAGACCACGTACGAGAGGGCGTTGGCCAGCAGTGCGATCGGGGCGCTGAGCCAGCCCACCAGCAGTCCGGCCAGGCCGGGGCCGCCGATCTGGGCGATGGAACTGGTCGCCTGGAGCTTGCTGTTGCCCTCGATCAACTGCTCGCGCTTGATCAGTGAGGGCAGATAGGACTGGTAGGAGACGTCGAACAACACGGTCAGCACGCCGATGAGCAGCGCGGCCACGTACAGGTAGCCGATGCTCAGAACATCGAGCGCGGCGCACAGCGGCACGCTGCCGACCAGCAGGGCGCGCCCGATGTTGCTCCAGATCATCAGGGGCAGGCGGCGGCGCCGGTCGACCCAGACACCGATGAAGAGCGTGGCGCCGAGGAACGGGGCGAAGCTCGCCGCGTTGAGCAGACCCAGCTGGGTCGAGGAGGCCTCGAACTGGTAGACCGCCGCCAGGGGCAGCGCCAACTGGGTCACCTGCGCGCCCATCTGGGAGACGGACTCGCCGGACCACAGCTTGAGGAACTCCCGGTCACGCCACAGACCGCCTGGGCGCCGGGACGTCATGCCTGGACCTCCGCCGCTTCCGTGCCGTCGGCCACGTGGTAACAGCAGCCGATCTGCGCCCCGTTGGACATGCTGACGATGCCGACCCGGGGGTCGGGCGTGCCGCGCACCAGCATGCCGCTGTAGGCGCCGCCGACCATGAGCACGCCGTAGGCGACAACCATCCGCTCGAATCCGAGACCGTCCTCGGTGACGAACCGCTCGGCGACCGGCAGCACCCGTTCCTGGACCACGTACGGGCCGCCGACCGCGCCGCGGATGTGCGCCTCCCACTCCTCCTGGTCCACCGACCAGCCAGGGACGACACCGACCCCGCCGTACAGCAGGGTGGGCTTGAGAGCGAGCAGGTCCTTGTTGGCCAAGGCGTACGACAGCAGGTCGACGCTCTCGCCGTCGTGCCGCACGGACTCGTCGCGCAGGAAGCGGGTCCACGGCAGGATGCGGTCGATCAGCCGGTTCTCGTCGGCGCTGAAGGCGTCGCGGTTGCGCTCGTCACTGAGCATGGCGAGGGAGCCCTTGTTGCCGTACAGCTCGCAGTCGAGACCGGCGAACAGGAAGGTGTGGCCCTTGCCGACGGCGTCGAGCAGCGGGTCGACCAGGTCGTAGCTGCGTTGTTCGTCGGCCATCTCGCCCGGCAGGAAGATCCGGTAGACCACGTCCACCTTGCGGCCGTGGATGTACGGCACCCCGTCGCGGTAGTCGAACTCCGCGAGGCTGCACACCACGGTGTCGAAGCCGTGCCGCAGCCAGTCGGGCACCACGAAGTCCAGCCACGGTTTTGTGTAGTCGTAGCCGTCGGGCCACTCGGTCAGCGCCAGCACCGGACGGGCAGGGAGGGTGAAGCCCGCGTCGGCCGCTTCGGCGCGCAACACGTCGGCGATGCGTCCGATCGGGTCCGGGTGGTCCAGTTCCTCGGCGTCGGCGAAGGCACGGAAGGCCTTGTTGCCGGCGGCCGGGCGGGAGAACTCGCCCATCTGCCAGCCGCCGAGCGAACTGCCGGTGTTGAGCTCCATCAGTTTGAAGCCGCCGGGCTCGCGGTACATGTCGGCCCGGGACATCGCGGGCATGCGCAGGCCCGCGCCGCGCATCACCAGGTCGATCTGGGTGGGCGTCATGCCGACGGCCTCGGCGAACGCGCGGCGGTCGCCGCCGAAGAGCCGGTCGGGGATGGTGGTGAGCAGCCCGAACAGCCCGTTGAGGTCGGCTTCCAGGCTCAGCCGGTCGGCGGTCGCCAGGAACACCGGGCGGTTGAGCGCCTTGCCACCGCCCGCCCCGTAGCTGTTCCAGTCGTTGCGCAGCTCGGGGACGACCATGTTCTCCAGGCCGTTGTCCAGCGCCAGATAGCGGCGGGTGACCGGGTTCTCCATCAGCGCGCCCAGGCCGTCGAGCGCGGACCCGGACAGGACGGGGCGCACCTCGGCCTCCGCCCGGTCCAGCGCGGTGGTGCAGTCGGCGGCGTCGTCGCAGACGGCGATCACCGCGGCGGTGCGGGGGGTGAGGGCCTGGGGCGGCAGCAGCAGTTCGTCGCCAGGGCCGGCCAGTACAACGACCTCGGCCACGCCCGGTACCTCGGCCGCGCCACCCAGGTCCAGCCGCTCCAGCACCCCGTCGTGCGGCGGATAGAGGAAGCGGACCTCGGCCCACAGGTCGCGGGACGGGGTGAGGTCGGGGCGTCGGCCCGAAGCCAGTGCGGCTCCGGCCAGCGGCAGGTCGATCCCGGTGGCGAGCGTCCCCAGGTGGGGGATGAGGTCGCCGCCGAGGCGGCCGTTGAGCTCGATCAGGCGGCAGCCGGTGGGGGTCAGACGGATCTCGGTGTGGGTGAGGCCCAGGTCGAGTCCGAGCGCCCGGTGGGCCGCCTTGACCAGTGCCTCGGCCTCCGCTGCCCAGGGCTCGTGGCGCCACGGGCCGACGAGGTGGCCGACCTCTTCGAAGGCCGGGTCGAAGCCGAGGCGCTTGCGGGCGACGAAGACCAGCTCAGCCTCCCCGTCGACCACGCAGCTGTCGACGCTGATCTCAGGACCCCGCAGGTACTCCTCGACCAGGACGCCGGACGCGGTACGGATTCCGGGGAACGTCGTCCCGGCGACCAGCGCGTAGGCGGCCGGGAGGGCGGCGGCCTCGCGCACCACGGTGACACCCATGCTGCCGGCCAGTGAACGTGGCTTGAGCACCACCGGGTAGCCGATCTCCTCGGCTGCGGCCGAGGCGTCCCCGGCGGAGTGCACCAGGCGGTGCCGCACGCTCGGCAGCCCGGCCCGGTCCAGCAGGCTCCGGGTGACGTACTTGTCGCGGCACGCGGTGGCGGCCCGCGGGGACAGATGCCGCAGACCCAGCTGCTCGGCCACTTCGGACGTGGCGATCAGCGACAGCTCGTCCCAGGTGAACAGCCCCGACCCGGCCGGTATCTCGCCCAGGAGCTCCTCGACGGCGCCACGCAGGGAGTCGGCGTCGGTGGTCTCGGCCATCCGATACGTCGAGACGTAGGCCTTCTCCCAGGTGATCGCCTGGGAGGTGACCAGAGCGATCTCGTACTCCCGGGCCAGGGAGGCCAACGCGTATTCGCGGTAGGCCTTCAACCGGCTTCCCACCACTATGAGATGGCTCTTGGGCTCTCGCACCGGACGCTCACGCTTTCTTTTGATGGTTGTGGTGGTCAGACCGGCAGGGCTTCGCAGCGCATGCCGAAGCCCCCAGCTGTCTTCTCGATCGCGGCCTCGACCTCGCGGCTGGAGACACCGCGGAACCGGAAGCGGGCGGCGACGTGTTCGTAGCCGCCGATCCGCGGAATGACGGCGCCCGGCTCCGGCACCACCTGGGCGTACGGGCCCTCGCCCGAACCGGCGGCGCCCGGGGGGCGGGTCACCTCGACGACCCGGCAGGGCGTCGGCACGGGAACCGGCAGGAGCAGCCAGCCGGCGGTCCCGGCCGCGCCGTCAGCCGCAGCGGAACCATCGGGCCCGGCGGGAACGACGGACACGGTCGGCGGGCGGTCCAGCTGGATGTCCACCGCCGCGGCCATCAGGTCGAGACCGTGGACCTCCCGCCAGACGAAGGCGATCTCGCCGCCGCCCACCCGGGCGCCCGCCTCCAGAAAGGTGAGCTGGGGCGCGCCGTCCGCGCCGGTGCCCACGAACGCCTCCAGGTGGAAGACCCAGGGCCGCCCCTCCCCGAGCGCTGCGGCCACCGAGGAGGTGAAGTGCTCCAGCGGGGCGAGGAGTTCGGGATCGTCGACCTCCACCGAACCGAGGAACGTCCCTTCGGTGAAGTCCCGGCAGCTGTTGACGTAGCGTGACGCCCGCCAGGGGCCCAGCCGGGTGCCGGTCCACAGGCCGTCGATGTGGAACACCGGGTCGGCAACGAAGGACTGGACGATCCGGGGCTCCACGGGCGCCCCGCCGAACAGGGCGGGGTCGTTCAGATCGGCAGGGTCGCGCACCACCACCACGCCGCGGCTCGCGGTGCCGCGCCGCGGCTTGACCACCACCGGCCAGCCGTGGCGTTCGCCGAACGCGCGCACGGCCACCGGGCAGTCGGCGTCGGCGTAGCGGGGGACCGGGATTCCGGCCCGGTCCACCACGGTGACCATGGTGAGCTTGTCCCGGAAGCGGGCCAGCTCCTCGGTGGTCTGTCCGGGCAGGCCGAAGACGGCGCGCAACGCGGCGGCCGTGTCGAGGTCACCCTCGTTGAGCGCCACCAGATGTCGGGCCGGCCCGAACCGCTCGACCAGTTCCGCCACCGCGGCCCGGCTCCCGGTCAGGGAGTCGGTGACGGGGACGACGACCACGGCGGCGGCACCGGCCGGGACGGAGGCCCGGCCGAGTTCCGTCGTCACATAGCTGACCCGGTACGTGTCGTGGTCGATGTAGTCGGCGTAGTGGGCGTGCCGGTCGCGCCAGCGGTGCAGCACGACGATGTGCCCGGACGGCTCTGCCACCGGAGTCGTAGGAGTCATCGGACCGGCTCCGCGCTCTCCGCCGCCAGGCGGGCGTTGGCCACCACGATCTGCCCCAGGGCGATGCCACCGTCGTTGGTGGGCACCTGCTGCTGGCAGTACGTGTCGAAGCCCGCCCGGCGCAGCTCCACCAGACAGTTGACCAGCAGGAACTCGTTGAGGAAGACGCCCCCGGAGAGCACCACCCGCTGGATCTCGGCCGCGTCCCCGGCAGCCCGCACCGCCGTGCAGCGTTCGACGACCATGTCGACGACACCCGAGTGGAAGCGCCGACTGACGGTGGCGGTGTCGACGCCGTCCGCGAGGTCCGAGGCGATGGCCCGCACCACGGGGCGCGGGTCGGTCTCCGGTATGCCCGCAGGGGTGGTGCACCCGAACCGGTAGCGCTCCGCCGGGGCGGCCATCGCCAGGTCCCGGGCGAGCAGGCCCTCCAGCTCGATCGGGCCCTGCGCCTCGTACTCGGCATGGGTGGTGATGTCCAGCAGCGCTGCGACGGCGTCGAACAACCGCCCCATGCTGGACGCCAACGGGGCGTTGATCCCGCGCTGCGCCATGGTGGCGAAGACGTGCCGCTGCTGCCCGTCGAGCTTCTCCAGCACCGGGAAGGCGGCGCCGGCGGCGTCGGCGTCGCCGAAGGCGTCCAGGGCCAGCGCGAAGCCGGTCCTGATCGGCTCCTTCACCGCGCGGTCACCGCCCAGCAGCGGTATGGCGCGCAAGGAGGCGACCCGCCGGACCTCGCGGTACGTGCCGAGCAGGAACTCCCCGCCCCAGGTGGTGCCGTCCTCGCCGTAACCGGCCCCGTCGAAGACCACCCCGAGGGCGGTCCCGGTCAACCGGTTCTCGGCCATGCAGGAGGCCATGTGCGCGTGGTGGTGCTGCACCTGGACCACCTGGCCGAACTCGCCGCCCTGCTCCTTGAGCGCCAGCCGGGTCGCGCGGAACTGAGGGTGCAGGTCCACCGCCGCGAGCCGGGGCGTCAGTGCGTGGAGGTCGGCGAGGTGCCGGGCGGTCTGCTGGTGCGACTCCCATGTCTCGTCGTTCTTCAGGTCGCCGATGTGCTGGCTGAGGTAGACCCGGGTACCGCTGGAGAGCGCCACCGTGGTCTTCAGCTCGGCGCCGTAGGCCACCAGGGGGGCCAGTTCGATGCCGGTCTCGACCGGGTACGGGGCGTAGCCGCGTGCCCGGCGCAGGAAACTGACCACCGGCTTGTCGAGTTCGGGATGCACCGAGTGCCGTACCAGCGAGTCGTCGACCCGGGTCTCGATGTCCCGGTCGTTGTAGAGCACCAGGTCGGCGATCTGGAAGAGCTGGTCCAGCGCCTCCTCGTTGCGGTACGCGATCGGGTAGCCGGAAACGTTCCCGCTGGTCATCACGAGCGCGCTGAGCTCGCCGCTGTCCACCAGCAGATGGTGCTGGGGCGCGGAGGGCAGCATCACCCCGAGGTTGGGGTTGCGCGGCGCGATGGCCTCCGGCAGGGCGCCGGCCCGCTTGCGCACCAGCACGATCGGGCGGGACGCCGAGCTGAGCAGAGCGGCTTCGGCCGGGCTGAACTCGGCGAACCCGGCGACGGTGTCCAGGTCGCGCGCCATCACGGCGAACGGCTTGGAGTCCCGGCGCTTGCCCGCCCGCAGCCGGTCGATCGCCTTGGCGTCGCGCGCGTCGACGGCCAGGTGGAATCCTCCGACGCTCTTGACAGCGACGATGCGCCCCTCGGCCAGCGCCTGGGCGGCGGCGTACAGGGCGTCCTCGCCCCGCCGCAAGGCCCCGGCCGCGTCGGCGAGCAACAGTTCGGGCCCGCAGTCCCGGCACGCGTTGGGCTGGGCGTGGTAACGCCGGTCCAGCGGGTCCGCGTACTCCCCGGCGCACGGCGGGCACATGGTGAAGGCTGACATGGTGGTCTGCGCACGGTCGTACGGCAGGGCACGCACGATCGAGTAACGCGGCCCGCAGTTGGTGCAGTTGATGAACGGGTAGCGGTACCGCCGGTCGGACGGGTCGCGCAGCTCGGCCAGGCAGTCCACACAGACGTGACCGTCGGCGGGGACGATGGTGCTCTTGCTGCCGGTGTGCACGCTCTCCCGGATGACGAAGCCCTCCGTCGGCGCCGCCAGCGGCGGTAACTCCTCGACACGCACCGAGGTGACCCGGGCCTGGGGCGGTGCCTGGTCGCTCAGCTCCCTGCCGAAGGCGTCGAGCACCTCCACCGGCCCGGTGACCTCGATCAGTACGCCTTCCGGGTCGTTGAGGACCCAGCCGGTCAACTGCCGTGCCAGGGCCGCCTTGTAGACGAAGGGCCGGTAGCCGACGCCCTGCACCACTCCGCTGACCCGGATGCTTCGGCGGGCCGTGGCGCCTACCGCGTCGCCTGCCGTTCCGTACGCCTCTCCCATGTTCCGCACCGGGTCAGCAGAGCCGGGGAAGCTCGGCGCCCGCGAGCTCCTCGATCACGGAGTCGCGGCCGTCCGCGCCTCGCAGGAGCACCTGGGCCTCGGCCCGCTCGGTGACCTCGCCGATGGTCACCGCGCCGACGCCGTAGCGGTGCGACCGCAGCGCGTCCAGCACCGCCTGCTCGGCCGACGGTTCCACGAACAGGCAGACGCAGCCCTCGTTGGCGGCGTGGATCGGGTTGATCCCGAGCATGTCCATCGCCATCACGGTCTCGAACTGGATCGGAAGGGCCGCCTGTTCGATCCGGATGGTGCGCCCGACCGCCTCCGAGTACTCCTGCAGCACAGCGGCCAGCCCGCCACGGGTGACGTCGCGCACCGAGTGCACGTCGCCCTCGCCGACGCTCGCGAACAGCTCGTCGAGCATGCCGTTCACCGGCGCGCAGTCGCTGAGCACGCGCTGCTCGAACCCCAGACCCTCACGGATCGACAACAGGTGGACCGTGTGGTTGCCGATCGGGCCGCTGAGGATGACCCGGTCGCCCGGCTGGACGTCGCGCATCCGCAGCGGGGTCCGCTCGAACACCCCGACGCCCGCGGTGTTGAGGTAGATCTGGTCCGCCTCGCCCTTGCGCACCACCTTGGTGTCGCCGCACACGATCTGGACGCCGGCCTCGCGGGCCGTCTCCCGTATCGAGGTGAGGGCCTGCACCAGGCGGGCTATCGGCAGACCCGTCTCCAGGATCATGCCCAGGGTGAGGTAAAGGGGCTTGGAGCCGACCACGGCGAGGTCGTTGACCGTCCCGCAGACCGCGATCTTCCCGACGTCGCCGTTGCCGAAGAACGGCGGGTCGACGACGAACGAGTCGGTGGTCATCGCGATCTGCCCGCCCGTGATGGGGAGCATGGCGCTGTCCTCCATCTCGCCGATGTAGACATCGCCGAGCGTTTCCACGATGAGGGAGACAAGCTCGTGGCTGAGCTGGGTCCCGCTTCCGTGGTCGAGAACGATTTCTCCGAGGTCGGCAGCCAAGGTGGCCATCCGGTGTCCCTTCAGGTGTGCGGGTCGGGGGAGTACGCGCTCGGAGGCGAGCCGCGTAGCGGAAGGGACTGGACTACGGGAGGATCTTGACGACCTTTCGCGGCAACTCACCCTGCGTGTCGAGGGTGTTGAGGATCTCGGCCGAGTCGGCGACCGTGGCGCAGTATCCGCGCAGCCACTCCAGGGACCGGTCGCGTGCCTCGGGGTCGCCGGACACCACGCAGTCGGAGGGCACCCAGATGTTGTAGCCGCGGAAGAAGGCGTCCGCGGCAGTGGTCTGGACACAGATCTGGGTCTGCAGGCCGGTCACCAACACCGTGTCGACGCCGGCCTTCTGGAGCAGGTCGTGCAACTCGGTCTCGTAGAAACCGCTGTCCTTGTTCTTCTCCACGACCACGTCGCCCGGGCCGGTGAAGTCGTGCAGGATGGCCGCCCCGGCGCTGCCACGCTGCAACGGGAGGGTGCCGTCGAGGTCGCGCTCCACGTTCGGGTCGTCCGGCAGGTTCACCAACTGCAGGTGGTAGACGCCGTGTCCGCGCTGGCGCATCTCGTTCAGGAACTTCACGAAATGCGGCTGCGCCTCGGCCATGGCGGCGGTGCGCTCGGGGGTTTTGTGCACGACGTCGGCCTGCAGGTCGTTGGTGAGTACGGCGATCTTGCCCATGGCGATTCCTCGGGATGCTCGAAGCGCGGTGGAGTCAGCGGTACGTGGTGGCGCACGAATGCCCGGGCTGAAGTCGCCCGGGATTCGGTGGGGCGGTCGAAGACGTGGCGCGGTGAGGTGCGGTGGCGCGGTGTGAAGACGTGGCGCGGTGAGGTGCGGTGGCGCGTGACGCGTTGATGCTGGCGGTGACAGCCCAGGGCGGGGCACCGCGGACACTGCTGAGAAGAAGGACACCCTGCACGGCACATGCCGTGAAGGGCGCTATGCGGCCTGGGGCGGAGTGTCGAAGATCCCCACGGCGCGCTGATTTTGGCACACGTGATGAGAGCAGGTCAAGATCTTTTACGCGGTACTTCTCCGTTCGGATCACCATTCATGGCCCCGTCAACCGCGACGGGCACCGCAGCTCCATCGGTGCAGGGGGTTCGGCCGCCGACCGCCGAGCAGCCGGGGGCATCGCAACCTCCAGCCCTTCCAGAACAGTGCTCAACAGTCGCCCGTTACACGGCTCTTGCCGTTCTGTTCAGGTCGCCAGACCCGGGGGCGTAGGCGATCCGGGCGTCATCCCCGAGTCCTAAGAAGGCGGTTCATGAGCATTTGAGTGTTTCTTGTCTTGAAGGGTGCTCATCAGCGGCTACTTCGACAGGCGCTGTCCGGCCACAGGCGATACTCGTCTTGTGGACTGGTTGGAGCGAGCTCGGGCGGCGGAACAACTTCGAGATTGGGACGAGGCGATCGCGCTCGTTAGCGCTCACGCCGAATGCTTCTCCGACGATCCGGACATGCACGACAACCATCTGTGGCACATGGATCTACTGGTCCGAGCGGAACGGATTTCAGAACTTACGGAGCGCGCCCACACGGATAACCACGCACGTCGAAGACTTAACAGATCGCTTCGGGAGCGGGGTATGGAGGCGGCGCTGTGTGGCCGCGCCGAAGACGGCGACCGTGACGCCCTGTACGTCCTTGTTCGGCTGATGTGCGAGACGGGTCGGGTGCAAGAAGCTCAGAGGGTAGTTTCGGACATCGGCCCGGAGGACCAGTACGCACGCCAGATTGTGGCCGGCGATTGCTGGACATAGGTGTCCGGCTACGGCTTTCTCGCGAAGCTGCCGGTGCCGGCCTCGGTGAGGATGCCGAGTTTGACCAGGCGTTTCAGCTTGGCGCGGGTGCCCTCGACGCTCTTCGGCAGCAGCTTGTGGCCGAGGGCTTCGCAGACGTCCTTGGCCCGTAGCGGCCCGGTCGCGTGGTTGAAGGCGTCGAGGATGCGCGGGTAGTCCGGGTGCTCGGGCAGGTCCGGCGCTACGGCCGGGAGCCGGTCGGCGAGGCCGGTGACGGTCTTGCGGTGGTCGCGAGGTGCTCCAGGTGCGTCTCGGCCTCCCGCAGTCGGGTCTGCAGGTCGTCGATCTGTGCACGGAGGCCGTCCGTCAGGGCCCGGGCGGCGTCTTCCTGAAGGTCCAGAGCGTCGAGAAGGGGTTGAATGTTCACGCTGCCACCGCCCGTTCTTCGCGCCAGGTGGGGGTGTTCGTGCCGGTGAGGCGTCGGATCATGACGTGGGTCATCGCCCAGTAGACGCGGGAGGCGGAGGAGGAGGGGCAGTGCTCGTAGTCGCGGACCAGGCGCCGGTGCAGTATCAGGATCCCGTAGGTCTGCTCGACCCTCCACCGCTTCGGCTGCGGCACGGACCCCTTGACCTGCGGGTTGCGTGCGACGATCTCGACGTCGATGCCCAGGCCGGCACCGTGCGCAACGACCTGGTTCTTGAAGCCTTGGTCAACCAGGGCTTTGCGGACGGTGCCGCCGGCGTGCTCGGCGACCCGGTCCAGCAGGACGATGCCCGCGGCGTTGTCGTGGGTGTTCGCGGCGAGGACGACGACCGCAATGACCAGGCCGAGGACGTCCACGGCCAAGCCGCGCTTGCGGCCGGGCACCCGCTTGGCCGGATCATGGCCGGTCGTGGAGGCGGGGACCCCGGCGGCCACATGAACACTCTGGGTGTCCAGGACCACCAGGGCCGGGTCCTCTAATCGCCGTGCGCGTTCACGGATCTGGCAGCGCAGGAGTTCATGGATGACCTGGTCAGTGCCGTCGTCCCGCCAGGCGGCGAAATAGTAGTAGGTCGCACTCTTCTGCGGCAGGTCGTGCGGCAGATAGGCCCACTGGCAGCCGGTCCGCCCCTGGTAGAGGATCGCGTTCACGATCTCCCGCATGTCGTAGGCACCCTGGTGGCCGCTGACCGAACGGTGCCGGTCCTTCCACGCGGTGATCACCGGCTGGATCAACGCCCACTGCTCGTCCGATAAGTCACTCGGGTACGGCTTGCGTTCACTCACCCGATCACATCACCAGATCAGCAACCGCGGACCGGCAGATTCCGCCCCGCCACCACACCATCAGGCGATAGCAGATCAACTCAAATGCTCACGAACCGCCCTCTAAGGTGCGGGTTGCTGACCTTGCTTGTGCACAGTGGGCTCGGAGGTGTCGGGACGGGGGAGCGCACGGCTGCCTACGCCCTGATGCGGGGACGCGGGCGGGCGGCGTCTTCTGTACTCGGGAGGTGTAGCGGTGAGGACGGGGCGGGTGAAGTGGTGTGGCGAACGCCTAATCGATCCAGTAGGACCGCTGAGGCACCGGTACATCGTTAACAGCAAAGGCGAGCTCGTCAGCCATGCGGCGAGCCGGACGTGTCAGTGGAACCACCACTCACGTCATGCCCGTCAGGCGGCAAGATGCTTGTTCTTGGCGCCCTTGTTCGATGCCTTGGGTGCGAGTTGGGCAATGCGCTGGTGTGTGACGCCGAGCATGCGACCGGCCTCGGCCTGTGTCAGCCCGAGGCCGACAAGTGTCTTTGCTGCTCGTGTCATCGCTACGCGGCGGCGCCTCTCCGCCTCTTGCGCGGCAGCGTCGGCTTCTTCGGCCTCCCGCACCACCTCGAACATCGCCGGGTCGGCCGGGACGAGGTCGACGGTGTAGGCGGCCGGATCGTCCTCGATACCCAGAACGAGACTGACCAGATCCCGCGCGTTCTCGTGGGCCTCGGTCCAGGTGAGGCCCTGCGTGACGTTCTGCTCTCCTTCTGGAAGGCCGTCGACGCTCACGACCCAAAAGCGTCCCTGACGCTCTGCTGTTGCCTTGTGCGTGGTCATTCAGTGCGCCCCTTGTTCGCTCAGTTCGATGACGTGGAGACGGTTGGCCCGGACGGCCGAGGGGGCTTACGCCTCCTCGGCCGTCCGGATGATCGATGCGGCGGTGCCCTCCGCGATCTCGGAGTGCCGGGGGACATGGACTTTGACGGCGCCGATCTTGTACGTCTCGTGCCGACCGCGTCCGCTGCCTTCCGGCCCTGTGAAGTCAACCTCCTTCTCAGCTGCGATCTGCTTCAGCCGTTTCATGAGGTCTCTTCGCTTCACGCCGGCGATTCTAGTCTAACTTGAGCCCAGACTCAAGTCCGATTTGAGATCGAGGGGCTCGCTTGGGAGCCTCTGAACTGCAGCGATGCGTCCCAGTTCCCTTCAGGGAGCGGCGACGGGTTCGAGGCCAAGAGCACCAGTCCGTCAGGAGCTTTCGCGTGCTTGTCCACCCGTCCGGCAGCGGTCTGTCCAGCCGCACCCTGCGGCACCTCTCCGTCTCCTCGCAGGCCACCGCCGTCGCCTGACCTGTGGCCGGCAAACCCCGCTCGTCCTGGCCCACCTTCGCTGCGGCGGGCACCCACGCCCGCCTCGCAGCGTGTTTCGGCGCCGGGATCGCGACGGTTCACCGCTGCACACGCGAGGCCGTCGACCTCCTGGCCGATCGGGCGCCCACGCTGCAACAGGCCATGACGGCCGGGCGGAAGAAGGCGCCTCCTGCGGAAGCTCCGCTGCAGCTCCACCCGGATCACCGCCGTCGTCCGAGCCGTCGTCGCCCTTCAACTCGCCACCTGACCGTGTGGGAGAAGGCTCAGCGAGTCCCGCCTGTCGGGCTCGGCGTGGCTGCGACCACTCCCGTCGTGGTGTGCAGGGCGTTCACGTCAGGGGTCAGCCCCAGTGCGGGTGGCCGGAGCAGGTGCGTGTGCCCTCCCGCCGACGTATGCGTGCGGCGGTTGCACGGCGACGCCGGCCGCGACGCTGTTCCGTGGCGCGGCCATGCGAGAGGCGGCCCCGGTCGGTGTCCGGGGCCGCCTCTGCTGGTGTGGGTCAGTGGTTCGAGCGGGTGTACGCAGGCTTCGGGGTCGCTGCGACGGATGTGCCGTGGGTGCCCCTGTCCGAGGTCCTCGGAACTCCGACGGCCACGGCGCCCGCTGTTCGCGTTCGGGTGGAACGGTCAGAACAGCGGCTCGTACCGGAGGGCGGGGAAGTAGTCCTGCCTGTCGCCGTCACGGCGGATGTCCCACGTGGCGCAGTGGAGGGAGCCGCCGTACTCGAAGACGTTGCGGAACGGGATCGGGAAGACCTCGAAACCGAACGAGGAGAGAAGGTCCTGGAGGGGCTTCTCCTGCTCCTCGCAGATGACCTTGGTCGGCGAGATGCTCAGCACGTTCATCGAGAGCCACTTCGACGACTGGCAGTACATCGGCATCTCGTCGTTGGACAGGACGGGCTGGGGCACATCGACCAGTTGCCAGTCGTTGTCGAGGAACATCTTCTCCTCGCCCTCGCGCAGTGGCCGTTCCGGGTTGGTGAGGATCAGGCCGGGGCGCAGCGGCACGAAGGTGCAGTCGATGTGGGACGGGAAGAAGTCCAGCGGGAAGTGCACGGGGTGGACGCGGAAGCCGCGGGGTTCCAGGTGGCGCTTGAGCCAGTGGATGCCCGCCCGGTTGGTGGTCATCGACTCCTGGACCAGGATGTCGCGGCCCAGCCGACTCATGTCGGCGGCGTCGAAGACCACCTCGTCCTGGTTGATGCAGAACTCGAACGAGTGCATCTTCGCGTGGCGCTTCTCCAGCGGCCAGTCCCAGAAGTCCTCGCGGTACATGCCGTCCTTCATCGACGGCTTGGGCGCGGTCGTCCAGCCCACCCGCGGGTCGGCGTTCCAGTACTCGTAGACCAGCTTGCGGTAGGGCTGGTACTCGAAGTAGCGGGCCCGGCGCGACATGCTCGCCTCGATGATCTCGTTACCCATGGTGATCATCACGTCGCGCGGGCAGACGGCGCAGTACTGGTTCTCGACCTCGAAGTCGGGGGTGGTGACCGGGGCGGAGAAGTCGTGCGTCTCGGGGCGGCGTACCGTCACGCCCTGGGACTCCAGAAGCGAGGCGAGACCGGCGAGTTCCTCGTTGGCCAGATCGATGGCCTCCTTGGACTTCGGGCCCGTCGGGAAAGGCTTGTCGGGAGCGTTGCGTATCGCGGGCCGGCTGCCTGGCTCGGCCGGTTCGAAGCAGGCGTTGTCGGCGGAGCCGACCACCATTTCCCGGAGGGTGTCCCACTCGTTCCACGAGTTGACGGCCGGGGGGAAGTCGTTCGGCATGTACAGCCACCTATTCTCTGCCGGAGCGTTCGATCATGCCGCGTCGGTCGCGGCGAGGGAGGCGGGCCGGATGTCGGTCCAGTTCTCCTCGATGTAGGCGAGGCAGGCCTGCCGGGTGCTGTCCGACACAGCCACGTCCCAGCCGGCCGGGACCTCGACGAACGCGGGCCACAGGGAGTGCTGACGCTCGTCGTTTACCAGCACGTGGAAGGTGCCGTCCTCGTCGTCGAAGGGGTTCGTCATGGCTTCAGTCCTTCTGCTCTCAGGGTTCGTGACGGGCTTTGTGCGGGCCTCAGGTGAGTGCGGCGCCGAGGGAGCGGGCGGTACGGCAGCGGAAGACGGCCTCCACGTCGACGGGCCGTCCAAGCTCCGTCTCGATCCGGCCCGCCAGCCGCAGGGCCGTCAGGGAGTCGCAGCCGAGTTCGAACACGTCTTCGTCCGCGCTGACGAAGTCGCGTCCCAGTACCTCCGCGATCAGCTCGCACATCATCTGCTGCCCCGGTCCGGCCGGTGGCGCGGGAGTGTGTTCCAGGAACCGGCCCGTCGGGAGGGCCAGCGCTCCGGGCAGCTCGATCAGCAGTTCCCGTAGACGATCGGCCACCTGCTGCCCGAGTGGTGCGTCGAACAGGTCCGGGCGGTAGCTGATCTCCAGCTCCAGCTGCCGGCCGGGTGCGGCCATCAGCTTGAGCGGATAGTGGTAGGCGTCGTGGCCGACGACGTCCGTCAGTCGCAGGCCGTTGTCCGGACCGCTCGGCAGGGTCTCGGCGGTCGGGAAGTTCTCGAAGACGACGCAACTGTCGAACAGGGTCCCCAGTCCCACCGTGCGCTGGATGTCGCTCAGCGGGAGGTAGTGGTACTCGAGGAGTTCGGCGTGCTCGCCCTGGAGGCGTTCGAGCAGTTCGGCCACCGGCTCGGCCGGGTCGAGACGCACCCGCACCGGCACCGTGTTGATGAACACCCCCACCATCTCCTCGACGCCGGGGAGTTCGGCCACCCGGCCCGAGACCGTGGCTCCGAAAGTGATGTCCAGCTGCCCGGTCCGCCGGTGCAGGCACAGCGCCCACGCGACCCGGACGAGCGTGTTGAGCGTGACACCGTGGCGGCGCGATATGTCGAGCAGCGCCGAGGTGTCCGTCTCGGAAAGGGCGACGACGGTCCGCTCCGGTAGGACTCGTACCCGTGCGGTGTCCGTGCCGGGGCAGCTCAGCGTGGGTTCCCGCAGCCCCGCCAGCGCCTCCAGCCAGGCCGTACGCGCCTTGTCACGGTCCTGCTCGGCCAGCCACCGCAGGTAGTCGGGGTAGTGACCGGGTGCGGGCAGCCCGCTCGCGTCGCCGTTCTCGTACAGAGCGAGCAGGTCGCGCAGCAGCAGCGAAGTGGTCCAGCCGTCCACCAGCAGGTGGTGCATGGTCAGTACGATCTGCTGGCTGTCCTCGCTCAGGCCGACCAGGGTGCAGCGCATCAGCGGCGGGTCGGCCGGGTCGAAGCGCTGCCGCCGGTCGGCCTCCAGCACCGTCGCCAGCCTGTCGGCCTGCTCGCGCGGGTCGAGGCCGGCCAGGTCGTGGGTGTGCCAGGGCATGGCCGTCCGCTCCGGGATCACCTGCACCGGCTCCCCCGACCGCTTCTGCAGGAAGGCCGCCCGCAGCATCGGGTGCCGTTCCAGGAGCGCGTCGCAGGCCTCCCGGAACCGCTCGGCGTGGAGCGGGCCCCTTACCTCCAGCGAGATCTGCACGTTGTAGACATCGAGGTCCCGGCTGTCGTACCGGGCGTGGAAGAGCAGCCCCTCCTGGAGCGGCGTCATCGGCAGGGCCTGGACGGCGGGCTGGCCGATACGGGCGCCGAGACCGGCGAGCTCGGTGTCGTGCCGGTCGAGCGGTTCCCCGCCCAGCGGCTCGCCCTCCCGTGGGAGGGCGGCCGGGGTCGTCTGCCGCGGGACAATGGCCTCCGTGCTCGTCCCGTGCTCCACCAGCGCGCGCAGGGCCGCGAACCAGAGCCGGCCCAGCTCGGTGACGTCCTGGTCGGACAGGAGTCGGCGGGCCCACAGCCAGTGGGTGTTCAGGCGCGGCCCTTCCGCGCCGTCGCTGACCGCCGCGGTCAGTTCGACGACGTGCGCCATGGGCATACGGGGGTCCGCGCCGAGGGGCAGCACATCCGACTCGGGGGCCACGCTCCAGTCGGTGGTTCCCGCACCGCCCTGTCTCCCGAGGTAGTTGTACCCGATCTGGGGTGCGGGGCGGGCCGCCAGCTCGGCGGCTGTCTCCTGGTTCAGGTAGCGCAGCAGGCCGAAGCCGGCGCCGCGCCGGGGAATGGCTTCGAACTGGGCCGCGACCCGGCGCACGGCCTCGCCGAGGCGTGCCCCGGCCTGATCGTCGTCCGGCGCCCAGTCGGCGATCCTGGCGTCGACGCGTACCGGGTACAGCGTGGTCAGCCAGCCGACGGTGCCGGACAGGTCGACGTCCTCGGCGAGCTGTTCGCGGCCGTGGCCCTCGACGTCGATCAGTACGGCGGTGCTGTCGCCGGCACCGGGCGAACGGTCACGTCGCCAGGCGGCGACGGCCACCGCGAGTGCGGTGAGCAGGACCTCGTTCGTGTGGGTGCCGAAGACGGCGGGCACGGTGGTGAGCAGTGGGGCGGTCAGGTCCGGCGGGAGGGTGAGGGAGAGTTCACCGGCTGTCGCGTAGACGTCGTGCGACGGCGAGAGCTCCACGTCGGCGAGCCTGCCGTCGCCCGGTCCCGTGGCTCTGCTCAAAGTCCGGCGCCAGTGCGGCAGTTCGTCCCTGAGGGCGGGTGCTTCCGCTGCCGCGCGGAGCAGCAGGCTCCACTCCCTCATCGGGAGCGGTACCGGACCGGTCCGCGGGACGGTGCCCGCTGCCAGGTCCTGCCAGACGCCGTACAGGTCGGTCAGCAGGATGTGCCAGGAGACCGCGTCGACGGCCAGGTGGTGGACGGTGACGAGCAACCTGCCCTGGGCGCCCTCGCCGGCGTCGAACCAGCTCATCCGCAGCATGGCGCCGGCGCGTGGGGCGAGGGCGTCGGCGTCCTCCCGGGCGCACGCGGCGATCCGCCGACGGACGCCTTCCGGGGCGAGACCCACGACGTCCACCCGGCGTACCGAGTTCCGTACCTTCGCGGGGTCGACCGGGTCCAGCGTCAGCGCCCCGTCCTCCTGGAGGCGTGCGCGCAGCGACTGATGGCGCTCGACGAGAGCCTGTACGGCGGCTGCCAGCAGGTCGGCGCCGAGTGCGGCCGGCACCCGGAGCAGTGTCGACTGGTGGTACGCGTCGGTCTCTGCGCCCTGCTCCCGCAGCCAGAGCATGATGGGCGTGGCGGGGATGACGTCCGCCGGCCAGTCCGCCGCCGGGCCGGCCGCGCCGGAGCCGCCGTCCGCGGTGTCCGCCGTGCCGGTCGGGCTCGCCACCAGGAAGGCGGCGAGCGCGCTCGCGGTGCGGTGGGTGAACACGTGCTTCGGGGTCAGGTGGAAGCCCGCGGCGCGGGCGCGGACGACGAGTTGGATGGCGATGATGGAGTCGCCGCCGAGGTCGAAGAAGTCGTCCGCCGGCACGGCGCTGTCCACGCCGAGGACCTGGGTGAACAACTCGACGAGATGGGCCTCGACGCTCTCGTCCCGCGCGTGGTCCCGCCGCGGTCGCTGCCCGGACTCGCGCGCCTCCTCCGGGGCCGGCAGCGCGGCCCGGTCCACCTTGCCGTTCGGGCTCATCGGCAGTGCGGGCAGCGTGACGAACGCCGAGGGGACCATGCTCGCGGGCAGCCGCGCCCCGATCCGGTCCGCCAGCGTGGCCGGGTCCGCGGACGGGTCGACCGCCGGTACCACGTACGCCACCAGCCGCTCGTTCCCGTGCCGGTCCTCCCGCACGGCTGCCGCGGCCTGTGCGACGGCGGGGTCGGCCGCGACGACGGTCTCCACCTCGCCCAGTTCGATCCGGAAGCCGCGGACCTTGACCTGGTCGTCGGACCGGCCGCGGTAGACCATGATGCCGTCAGGCCGCCAGCACGCGATGTCACCGGTGCGGTACATCCGGGAACCGGGCGGGCCGAAGGGGTCGGCGACGAAGCGGGCCGCGGAGAGCCCGGGCCGGTTGACGTAACCGCGGGCGAGTACGTCACCGCCGATGTACAGCTCGGCGGGGAGGCCCGCCGGGACGGGACGCAGGAAACCGTCCAGGAGGTAGACGCGGGCGTCGGGGACCGGACGGCCGATCGGCACCGCACCCGTCGGCAGCGGATCGCCGGGTTCCAGGCGGTACTCCATGCATCCCACGGTGGCCTCCGTGGGTCCGTACTCGTTCACGACGGTCACGCCCGGGTGGGTCTCGCGCCACCGTGCCAGCGCCTCGCCGTTCAGCTGTTCACCGCCCAGGACCAGTTCCCCGGTCGGTGAGTACCAGTCGGACGACGCGGTCAGTACCGGCAGGTGGCTGGGCGTGGCTTTGACGAAGGTGGGCGGCGGGGTGGCGTCGGCCGGGGCGTCGAAGTCCTCCAGGTCGACGACGCGCACCAGGCCGCCTGAGGTCAGCGGGCCGAAGATGCCGGTGACGGTGAGGTCGAAGGAGGGCGGTGAGTGCACCAGCGCCTGTCCGGCGAGGCCGGGGTAGGCGGTGCGGGCGAAGGCGAGGTAGCTGTCGACCGTACGGTGCTCGACGGCGACGCCCTTGGGCCGGCCGGTCGACCCCGAGGTGTAGATCACGTACGCGGCGTCCGCGAGCCGCAGCGGCGCGCCGCGTTCGCTGTCCTCCACGCGGTGCTCGGGCAGCAGCGCCAGCTCCTCCTGGACGGCGGGGTCGGCGAGCGGGACGACCGACGGGTGCGTGATCAGCGACGGGCGGGTGGTGCCGGCGCAGACGACGACGGACGGGGAGGCGTCGTCGAGCATGAACGAGATGCGCTCGGCGGGATAGGAGGGGTCGATCGGCAGGTATCCGGCTCCCGCCTTCAGCGTGCCGAGCAGCGCCACGATCAGGTCCATGCCGCGTGGCAGCGCCACGGCGACGAAGTCGCCGGGCTTCACCCCGCGGGCCAGCAGCAGCCGGGCCAGCCGGTTCGCCGCCGCGTCGAGCCGCTGGTAGCTGAGCGACCGCTCCCCGTCCGCCACGGCCGGGGCGTCAGGTGTGGCGCGCACCTGGTCCTCGAACCGCTGGGTGAGTGTCGCCGGTACGCGGGCGGGGACCTGCCCGGACTCCGCTCGGCGGCCTCCCCACCCGGCGATCACCTGCTCCCGCTCCACGCAGGTCAGCAGCGGAACGGCGGCGACCGGCGTCGTGGGTCTTTCGGTGAAGGTTTCCAGCAGCAACCTCAACCGGGAGCCGATCAGTTCGACGCGTTCGGCGTCGAACAAGTCGGTGCGGTAGTTGAGTTCGAGCCGCAGGCTGGGGCCGGGGACGGCGAAGACACTCAGGGGGTAGTGCGTCGACCCGGTGATCTCCTGCTGTCCGGCCGCTTCCTTGTCCCCTTCCAGCAGGGTCACCCGCAGGCCGGCCGGACCGTCCTGCACGGCCTCCCAGTCGAAAGGCGCGTTGCCGAAGCCGGTGGAGGTGTCGAAGAGCGCGCCGAGCCCGGCCAGCCGCTGCACCTCGGTCAGCCCCAGGTGGTGGTGCGGGGCGAGGGCCGCCTGTTCGTCCTGGATCCGGGCGAAGAGGGCGGCCATCGAATCCTCGGGGGCGATCCGCACCCGTACCGGGATCGCGTTCATCAGCAGGCCCACGACTGAGTCGACCCCGGGGAGCTGTGGCGGGCGGCCGTGCACGGTCTGGCCGAAGACCACGTCGTTGCGCCCGGTCAGCAGGGAGAGGAGCAGTGACCAGGCGCCCTGCACAACGGTGTTGAGCGTGAGGCCGTACTGCCGGGCGGTCGCCGTCAGCGCCTCCGTCGTGTGCTCGGGCAGCGTCACGAAGGTCAACCCGGGCATCGCCTCCGCGAGGGGCGCGCCGGGGGCGACGAGTGTCGGTTCGTCCAGGCCGTGCAGGGCGTCCCGCCATGCCT
Organism: Streptomyces sparsus; assembly: GCF_054776295.1. Lineage (NCBI taxonomy): Bacteria > Bacillati > Actinomycetota > Actinomycetes > Kitasatosporales > Streptomycetaceae > Streptomyces > Streptomyces sparsus. The sequence goes on along the minus strand of NZ_BAAHCA010000001.1, from coordinate 48,582 downwards.
GTTCCGCGGCGGGCCGGTCCTGGCGGGAGAGCCACCTGAGGAAGTCCGAGAAGGAGGTGACGGGGCCGAGGTCGGTGTCGTCGGCGTCGCTCCGGTAGAACGCCAGCAGGTCCTGGAGTACGAGTGGCAGGGACCAGCCGTCCAGCAGGATGTGATGGTATGTCATGACGAAGGCGTGGCGGTCGGGTGCCAGCCGGATCAGCGCGAACCGCATCAGCGGTGGCGCCGCCATATCGAAGCGGCGCAGCCGCTCGTCCTCGAGAAAGGCCAGCAACCTGGCCTGCACTTCGGACTCGGGCTCCGCCGACAGGTCGAGTTCCGTCCACGGTGTGTCCACGACGCGGCGTACCAACTGCACGGGTTTCCCGTTGGCACGCAGCCGGAAGCCGGCCCGCAGAACGGTGTGGCGCCGGAGCGTGGCGGCGCAGGCCGCGCGGAGCCGCTCGGCCGAGATGTCCCCGGTCAGCTCGAAGCCGGCCTGGATGTTGTAGACGTCCACGGTCTCGGAGTCGTACAGCGCGTGGAAGAGCATGCCCTCCTGCAGTGGCGTGAGGGGCAGCGCCATCTCGATCGGTGACTCTGTCGCTTCGTTCACTGTGCGGTCTTCCCCGTGAGCGGTCGGTGTTGACAGTGGTGCGGCGGGTGGTGTGCGGGACACGCTGACGCGGCCGACAGCGCGATGCTGCCGCACGGCCCGAGTGCGGGGACAGGCAGCCGACCGGCAGCTTCCCCGTCCGGCTCCCGCCTTTCGGCCGGGCCGTACCGGCAGGTGCGGGGGCTCCGCGCTGCCGCGTGAGCGACTCGGTGGCGGGGAGCTCGGCCGGTTTCAGCGCAGCGCTGTCTCGAGGGCGTCGAGCGCCGCGGGTGCCCCGGTGAAGAGGTAGTCGTGGCCGCCGGGCAGCAGCCGGAGGGAGAACTCGCCCGCCGCGCAGTCCCGCCAGCGCTCCAGCTGCGCCTCACCGATCAGTGGGTCGTCCGCACCGCCGAGGACGTGCAGTGGGCAGTCGACCCGCCCCGGCCCGGCGGCCAGGTAGGCCTCCGTGAGGGCGAGGTCGCGGCGGACGGTGCGCAGCGCGTACCGCAGGTACGCCGGGTAGCGGGTGATCTCCGAGGGGATGCCGCCGAACCCGTCCAGCCAGGCGAGCAGCCCGGCGTCGTCCCGGTCCGACACGCGCCGGCGCACCGGGGTGTGCGGCGACCGTGCCGCGGACACCAGCAGTGCGCGCGGCGGGGTGAGGCCGCGCCGCGCGATCCGGACGGTGATCTCGTAGCCGAGTAGCGCGCCGAAACTGTGGCCGAAGATCGCGTACGGCAGGTCGAACTCGTCCGAGACGCCGTCGATCACGGCGTCGGCCAGCTCCTCCAGGGTGTCCGGCAGCGGATCCGCGCCGCGTGCGCCCCGGCCCGGCAGCTCCACCGTCGCGAGCTCCACGCCGGGGGGAGGGGCGAGACGCCACGGGGCGAACGAGGCCGCGCTGCCGCCCGCCTGCGGCAGACAGAACAGCCGCATCCGGGGGCGTGGCACGCTGACCCGGCCCACGATCCAGGGGGAGTCGGCGCGGGGAGCTGGTGCGCTTCGTGAGCCGGACGAGCTCCCTGAGCAGGTGGGTGGTGCGGCGGCAGTCATGCGCATCCCGCCCCTTCGGTCGGCCGGCGTTCGTTCGGGGCGGCAGCCCCTGCCGGTCATCATGGTTCGGCGGGTGGCAGCGGGACCAGGCATGGGGACCGGCAACCGGTCTGCCGCCAAGTTGCCCCGCGGGTGCCTGGAGAGCGGTTCCGCGGCACGTCAGACTCCACGACCGTCAGTCCTGTTCCGTGCCCGAGGGGTGGACCGCAATCCAATGACCACATTTCCAGGCTCGGTGACCGGCTTGACGGCCGCTCCTGGTGGGTCGGCCGCCACGACCGACTCGGCCGAATCGACCTTCTTCACACTGGACAACGTCACCGCGGACCTCATGGAGGTCGACGCGATGTTCAAGGCGTGCTTGAACTGGGACTACGGCGAACGCGACAGCCGGGTGTGGAACCTCTACGAGAAGAACAAGCTCTCGCAGTGGAACGCCACCACCGACATCGACTGGGACTACGACATCCAGTTCGGATCCGAGATGACGGAGGAGAGCGGGGGGAGACTCGCGTCCTTCGTCGTCGGCGAGGGCAGTCCCGTGCCCCGCGAACTGCTGACGCAGTTCCGCTGGCAGTACCAGTCGTGGATGTGCAGCCAGTTCCTGCACGGCGAGCAGGGCGCGCTGGTGACCACGGCCCGGCTGGTCGAGACGGTGCCGGACATGGATGCCAAGACCTACGCGGCCTCGCAGGTCGCCGACGAGGCGCGGCATGTCGAGGCGTTCGCCCGTTACGTCGACGAGAAGCTGGGCGACTCCTACCCGATCAATCCGGGGCTCAAGACGTTGCTGCACGACCTGCTGTCGGAATCGCGGTGGGACATCGTCTACCTCGGCATGCAGGTGGTCGTGGAGGGCCTGGCGATCACCGCGCTGCGGCTCGCCAGCAGCGGCTTCGGGGACCCGGTGATCCGCCAGATCACCAAGATGGTCGCGAGCGACGAGGCCCGGCACATCGCCTTCGGGGTCACCGCGCTCACCGGCATGTACAAGCAGGTGACCTCCGCCGAGCTGCGTGAGCGGGAGGACTTCCTGCTGGAGGCCATCCAGCTGATGTCGCGCCGGTTCATGCTGCGCGAGGTCTGGGAGCGGATGGGTCTCGACGTGGAGAAGGGGCTGCTGTTCGCCCGGACGAACCCGATGATGGCCACCTACCGGCAGATGCTGTTCCAGCAGGTGATCCATGTCCTGCGGCAGCTGGACATGCTCTCGGACCGGGTCAAGAGCCTGCTGCTGGCGGAGAACCTGGTGCGTCCCGAGATCATGGTGGCGACACGTTGATCCCGGGTTCGGCCGCCGTCGCCCTGGCGCCGATGTCACCCGAGGTGACATCGGCGGCAGCGTTCTCACGTCCCTCGCCCCGCTTCTCCGGTCCTACTTCCCCGCCGCTCGGAAGCTCTTGACGACGGCGATCAGGCTCGCGACCAGTACGATCAGCGCCACTCCGGTGTAGACCTCGGGCGTCGTGTTGTCGGTGACGTCCGCCAGGAAGTCCGGGTTGAAGAACTGCCGCTGATGGAGGATCCAGGCCAGCGGCAGCACGAACAGCGCCTGGGCGACGGCGTGCAGGACGGCCAGTCGGCTGGTCCAGCCGTGCGTGACCACGCGGGCCATCGCGAGTGCGACGAGGCCAGCGAGCCCTGCGAGGATCGGCCACATCCACCCCGACCACAGGTCCGGGTCGAGTACCGCGATCCGTTCCCCGGTGCCGTCGGTCCGGTAGGGCTCGGAGATCTGCTGCCAGACGATGAGGCCGAACAGCAGCGCGTACCAGACCGCCGTCATGACGGCCCCTACACCGCCCTTCTCGGGCTCGCGGGTCTCGGGCAGGTCGTCGGGGGTCCAGTCGGTGGTACGGATGAGAGTCCCCTTCCGGTGGCCGACACGCTCGGCCACGGCGAACAGTACGGTGAGTGCGGTGACCATCTGGGCGCCGACGGTGAACACCGTCTCGACGCCGGCGCCGACGGCCGCGCCGAGGCCGTTGTCGTCCACGAGCTCCAGCAGCACGAAGACGACGGTGATCACCGGCAGCACGGTGGTGAGCAGGAGGGTCAGCAGCCGGATGTAGGTCGGGTAGAGATCGGGGCCGATCAGGGCGAGCGGCCGGTCGGTGTACCGCGCGGCGTGCCGGATCGGATCGCCCATCTCGCTCAGCACCTCGCGCTCGGCCGCCTCGGGCCGGGCCGGGTCGCGCGCTTCGATGGTGTCGGCGATCCTGGTGCGCAGTTCGTCGGCGATGTCGTCGCGCTGATCCGCGGGCAGCCGCCTGACGACCTCATGCACGTAGCGCTCGGTGAGCGTGTTCGTGCTCATCCATTCTCCTTGGTAAGCCGTGAGATCGAGGCGACGAGGTCCTGCCACTCGCGCACCAGTGAGGTGCGTACCCGGGAGCCCTCGGGGCTCACCCGGTAGAACTTCCGTGGCCGGGACTCGTCGGTGTTCCATTCGCTGGTGAGCAGGCCTTGCTTCTCGAGTCGGCGCAGCAAGGGATAGAGGGTGTTGCCGTCGACGGTGACACCCGCGTCGTTGAGTGTCTCCAGCAGTGCGTAGCCGTACTGCGGTTTCCGGAGCAGCGCGAGGCAGGCCAGTACGACCGTGCCGCGACGCAGCTCCTGGGCCTGGCCAAGAGCGATTTCTTCTGTAGCCATGCGCTGCACTATACCGTGCGCCGCACACTATTGTCACGCGTGCCGTCCGCCGAGGGCCGGTCAGTTCGCCGTCACCGGCGCGTTCTCCTCCGCTCCCGCCGTCAGCGGTCGTGTCGTCGCGTCGAACTCGCCCGCACAGAGCGCCTTCCAGATGACCCTCCGGCGCGGCTTTCCGCTCGAGGTGACCGAGACGCCGCCACGGGGCAGCTCGACCATCTGGAGCACCGCGTCACCGAGCCACTCGGAGAGGACCTCATAGGCGGTCTCCCGCCAGCCGGGACGCACGCCGCCGAACACCGCGACGCCGGTCGGCACCCCGTCGCGTACGCCCAGCAGGACGGCGACGCGCCGCTCGGGAATGCCCCGGTGGTGCAGCAGGGCCTCCAGGCTCTCGGCGAAGACCATCTTCCCGTTCACCTTCAGCCCGTCGCCGAGTCGGCCGATCACGAAGAGCTGCCCGTCCCGCACGAAGCCCGCGTCACCGGTGGCGAGGCCCCCGTCGTCGACGCTGGTACCGGAGGCGGACCCGGTGGCACCGAGGTACCCGCTCGCGATCGACACCCCGGTGACGACGATCTCGCCGACCCGTCCGTCCGGCAGCTCCTCGCCCTCCTCGGACAGGATCCGCACCGTCCGGCCCTCCAGCGGGCGCCCGCAGCCGACCACCGCCGCTCCGGCGAGGGCCGCGGCGTCACCGGCGTCCGGCGCCTGCGCCGACCACCCCTCGCCGGGGGCCAGACCGGTCACCGCGAGAGTCGCCTCGGCGCTGCCGTACGCGGGGAGCAGGGCGCCGCGGTCGAGACCGTGCGGCCCCAGCAGCGCGTGGAAGTCCTCCAGCACCTGACGGTCGACCCGCTCCGCGCCGATGATCACGCACCGGACCGAGTCGAAGCGCAGATCCCGCAGGTCGGCCGGCTTCACCCGGCGCAGGATGTACGCCAGTCCGAAGTTGGGCATGGCCGTCATGACGGCGCCCTGGTCGCTGATGCAGCGCAGATACCGCAGCGGCGAGCGGATGAAGTCGTCCGGCTGCATCATCCAGCCGTCGAAGCCGGTGACGACGACGTTCAGCAGGAAGCCGACGAGGCCCATGTCGTGGTGGACCGGCAGCCAGCTGACCGCCGGGTACTGGGGCGCGCAGCCCAGCCACTGCCCCATTCCGGCGAGATTGGTCCGCAGGGCGTCGGCGGAGATCAACACGCCGCGCGAGAAGCCGCTCGACCCCGAGGTGAACTGGATCAGCGCGGTCTCCGGCAGGGGCATCGGCCGTTCCAGCGGCTCCGCCTCGGCCACGAGTTCGTCGAAGGCGACCGGCTCCTGGAGCCCCAGCCCGCACGCGACCTTACGGATCTGCTCCAGCGACTCGTCGTCGCAGATGGTGTACCGGGGCGCGGCTGTCCGGAACAGATGGCTCGCGTGCTTCTCGTAGTCGTCGGCACGCTGGAAGGCGAAGGGCGGAGGAATGGAGCACGGCGTCGCGCCGGCCGCCAGCGCGCCGAAGAACCCGGCGACGAAACCCGGGCTGGAGCGCAGCACCAGGCCGACGACGTCGCCCTGCCCGACCCCCTCCGCCCGCAGGGCGGCGGCGGTTCTCAGCACCAGCGCGGCCAGATCACGGTAGGACCAGAAGTCCCATCCGTCCGCGGAATCCGCGTAGTACAGACCGCGCTCGGTGGACGGCTGGTCCAGCCAATCGAGCAGGCCTCGGTCCTGGTCTCCCAACGTCCCTGTCCTCTCCAGTGGTTCATGGCACGTCCGGCACGCGCGAGGCGTGGCGCCGTGCCCGGCTCGCCGCAGCATCACCCGCGTCCCGTACGGGAACCAGGCAAGCGGCCGGTAACTCGACCCGGCCGGGGCGGCATTTCGGCCAACGCCGCTGATTGCCGGTTCGGTTGCCTGGTTTCCGCACGGGCGGACGATGCAGCATCGTCGCGAGATCCGAGCCCTCCGGGCTCGCGGGGATGCACGAGAGAGCGGTTACGACCCGATGACTTCACGCGCCGAGAACGGTCTGCTGCCGCTGACGGCGGCCCAGCGGGGGGTGTTCTTCGCCCAACAGCTCGACCCCGCCAACCCGGCCTACAACACCATGGTCGCCATGGAGGTACGCGGGCCGCTGGACGGCAGGCTGCTCCAACGCGCGATCCGCCGGGCCGAGGGGGAGAGCGGAAGCTTCGACGTCGAACTGGTGGAGCGGCAGGACGGTACGTACCAGCGGCCGGTCGCACCCGGCTGTTCGACCTGGCAGGAGTACGACTTCAGCGGCGAGCCGGACCCCGTCGCCGCCGCGCGGACGCTGATCGACCGCGACCGCGCGACCCCGCTCGACCTGGAGAAGGACGCGCTGTCGGCACACATCCTCATACGGGTCGGCACCGATCACCACGTCTGGTACCAGCGCAGCCATCACATCCTGTCCGACGCCTACGGCTCGGTGCTGCACTCGCGCCGGATCTCCACGTGCTACGAGGCGCTGGCCGCCGGGGTGGAACCCGAAGGCGAGCCGCTGGGCCGGCTCCAGGGCCTGCTGGCGGACGAGACGGCCTACCGTGCGTCGGCGGACTACACCGCGGACCAGGAGTACTGGGCCGGGATCTTCGCCGACCTGCCGGAGACGGCCAGTCTGGCGCCGGGAGCCCCGATGGCCGCCGCGGGCATGGCGATCGCCACGACGACGATGCTTCCGCCGGACGACCTGCGGGCGCTGCACACCGCGGGCCGGGCCGCCCGCACGCCGTGGACGGTGCCGATGCTGGCGGCGGTCGCCGCCTATCTGCACGGGATGACGGGAGCGCGGGACCTGACCATCGGGGTGCCCACCACCGCACGGCTCGGCGCGCGGTCCCAGAACGTGCCCGGCATGCTGTCGAACACGCTTCCGCTGCGGGTCACCGTCGACCCGGCGGCCGACCGCGCCCAGTTGGTGCGGCAGGTCGCCCGGCGCCTGGGCGAACTGCTGACCCACCAGCGCTACCCGTACGACGAGCTACGGCGTGACCTGCGCATGCTCGGCACCAACGAGCAGTTGTTCGGCGTGCTCGTGAACATCATGCCGTCGGGGTCCGAGACCGCGTTCACCGGTCGCGAGGCCGAGGTGATGGCGCTGTCCGGCGGACCGGTCACCGACCTCAACATCACCTGCCACCCCGATCCGGGCGGCCGGGGCATGCGCATCGAGTTCGAGGCCAACCCCGACCGGTACAGCCCCGCCGAACTCCGCACGCACCAGCACCGGTTCACGGACTTCCTGACCCGCTTCCTCGGCACCCCCGCGGATGTGCCGCTCGCCCGGGTGGAGGTCCCGACCGCGGCGGAACGCCCGCGGGCACTCGCCGCGGGCGACCCCCCGCAGGACCCGGAACCCGTCGTCCCGCGCACCTTCCCCCAAATGTTCGAGGCGCAGGTAAGGCGCACCCCGCACGCCTGCGCGGTGCTCTCCCCGACCGAGTCCCTCGACTACGAGGCGCTCAACACCCGCGCCAACCGCCTGGCAAGGGTGCTGGTCGCACACGGTGCCGGCCCCGAGCGGCTGGTGGCGGTCGCCCTGCCGCGCGGCAGCGCCGCCCTGACAGCCACCGTGGCGGTGATGAAGTCCGGCGCGGCGTGTCTCCCGGTCGACCTCGACTACCCGCGGTCCCGGGTCACCGACATGCTCGACGACACCGCACCGCTGCTGCTGCTGACGACCCGCGTGGCCGACGACGCCGCGCTCGCCCCCGCGGTTCCGCGCCTGTACCTGGACGAGGCGGCCGCTCCCGTCGGCTCCCCACCGGCCGCCGGCGACACCGACGGCCACGATCTCGACGACCGGGACCGTCTCTCGCCCCTGCGGCACACGCACCCGGCGTACGTCATCTACACCTCAGGATCGACCGGCAGGCCCAAGGGCGTCGTCGTCACGCACACCGGTCTGGCCGCGCTGTCGCGCCACCAAAGCGACCTGCTGCGCCTGACACCCGAGACCCGCGTACTCCAGTTCTCCTCACCGAGCTTCGACGCGTCCGTATGGGAGCTGTGTACGGCGCTCCTGACCGGCGCCGCCGCGGTCGTCGCGCCGGCCGAACGGCTCACGCCCGGGGCACCACTGGCCGAACTCGTCGCCGAACTCGGCGTCGACTGCCTGCTGCTGGCCCCGTCCACGCTGGCGGCCATGCCAGCCGGAGGGCTTCCGGAAGGCATCAACCTGGTCGTCGGCGCCGAGGCGTGCGCACCGGACCTGGTCGCACGCTGGTCGCCCGGCCGTCACATGGTCAACGCCTACGGCCCCACAGAGTCGACGGTCATCGCGACCCAGACCGGCGCGCTGTCCGGGCGGACCGTCCCGCTCATGGGCCGTCCCGTACCCGCCACCCTCGTCCGGCTGCTCGACGACGCGCTGCGACCGGTGCCGCCCGGAGTGGCGGGTGAGGTGTATCTGAGCGGTGACGGGCTCGCCCGCGGCTACCTCGGCCGTCCCGGAACCACCGCGGAACGGTTCGTCGCCGACCCCTTCGGCGCGCCCGGCACCCGGATGTACCGGACGGGAGACGTGGCACGGCAGTCGGCGAGCGGCGAGCTGTCCTACCTGGGCCGCGCCGACAGCCAGGTCAAGGTCCGCGGCTTCCGCATCGAACTCGGCGAGGTCGAGAGCGTTCTCGCCGAGGCACCCGGAGTCGACCGGGCCGTGGCGGCCGTCCGCGAGGACCGGCCGGGACACCGGCAGCTGGTGGCCTACGTGACCCCGGCCGCGGACAGCGCGGCGGACGCGGTGGTGTTGCGTGGGTGGGTGGCGGAGCGGTTGCCGGAGTACATGGTTCCGGCTGTGGTGATGGTGGTGGAGTCGTTCGCTCTGACGCCGAACGGCAAGGTGGACCGGGGGTCGCTGCCGGTGCCGGAGTTCCGGGCGGCGGAGGTGTACCGGGCTCCGGTCTCGGAGCGGGAGCTGGTGTTGCACGAGGTGTTCGCGGAGGTGCTCGGGCAGCCGCGTATCGGTGTCGACGACAGCTTCTTCGACCTCGGCGGCGACTCCATCATCGCCGTACGGGTGGCGTCCGGGGCCCATCAGGCCGGACTCGCCATCGCCGTCAAGGACGTCTTCGTCCACAAGACCATCGCCCGGCTCGCCGAGGTGGCCGAGGACGTCGGCAAGCGAGTTGCGACCCCCCGTACCGGGAGCCTGGTGCGGATCGACGCGGAAGAACTCGACGAGCTCGAAGCCCAGTGGGGGACAGCACTGTGAGACAGACATCCCTGGAAGCGGTCCTGCCGCTCTCGCCGTTGCAGCAGGGCATTCTTTTCCACGCCCTCTACGAGGAGGGACAAGCCGACAGCGGGAACGTCGACTTCTACAACGTCCAGACGCCGCTGGAGTTGACCGGAGCACTCGACACCGACGTGCTGCGCGCCTCCTGCGGCGCACTGGTCGGCCGGCACGCGAGCCTGCGCGCAGGATTCCTGCGCCGCCGCTCCGGCGAGGCCGTCCAGGCCGTCGCGCGGGCGGTCGAGACACCGTGGGAGGAGATCGACCTCTCCGGCTTCGGCCAGGAGGAACTGAGACCGCGCCTCTCCCGGCTGCTCACCGAGGAGCGCGCCCGGCGCTTCGACACGGCGAAGCCTCCGCTGCTCCGGTTCACGCTGATACGGCTCGCGCCCGACCGGCACATCCTGCTGATCACCAACCACCACATCCTGCTGGACGGCTGGTCGCTGCCCCTGATCCTCGGTGACCTGTTCCGCATCTACGGGGACGGCGGCACGGCGGAGCGGCTGGTGCCGACGGTGCCCTTCCAGGACTATCTCGGCTGGGTCGGGGAGCAGGACAGGGCCCAGGCCGAGGAGGCCTGGAAGAGCGTGCTGTCGGGCGTCGACGGAGCCACGCTCGTCGCGGCCGGGGCCGGCACCGGCTCCTCGGACCGGGGCCAGCGGCGCGTCGTCACGGAGCTGTCCGAGAAGGCCGCGGCGGCACTCACCGCCCTGGCCCGGAGCCGCGAACTCACCGTCAACACCCTGGTCCAGGGTGCCTGGGCGCTGCTGCTGACCGAGCTGACCGGACGCCAGGACGTCGTCTACGGGAACACCGTCGCGGGCCGTCCGCCGGAGCTCCCCGGCAGCGACCGCATGGTGGGCCTGATGATGAACACCGTGCCCGCCCGGGTACGGGTCGACCCGGCAGAGCCGGTGGCGGACCTGCTGGCCCGTATCCAGCACGACCACACGACCGTGATGGGACACGAGTACCTCGGCCTCGCCGAGATCCACCGCGCCGTGGGCGCCACCGAACTCTTCGACACCACCGTCGCCTTCGAGAACGTCCCGGTGGAACAGGCCGTCCGGGGCGCCTCGGTGCCCGGACTCGACGTCGGCCTGCTGCGGGACGCCGTCGACGAGGCGTTCGAGGGCACCCACTACCCGCTGAGCCTGGCCGTCCACCCCGGTAGCCGGCTCCGCTTCGAACTCAACTACCGCGAGGACGTCTACACCGCCGATGCCGCCAGGGGCGTACTGCGGCGCCTGACCGGTCTGCTGGAGGACATCGCCGCCCGGCCCGACGCGCAGGCCGGACGGCTCCCCTCGCGTACGGACGCCGAGCGACGCGAGATCCTGCGCGGGACGAGCGGACGCGCCGTCGAACGGCCGGCCGGGACGCTGCCCGGCCTGTTCGAGGCACAGGCCCGCGCGACGCCCGACGCGGTGGCCGTCGCGGACGGCACGACCAGCCTCACCTTCAACCGGCTCAACGCCGACGCCAACCGCCTGGCCCGGCTGCTCGTCACCCGCGGCGTGGGACCGGACGACCTCGTCGGCGTCGCCATGCCACGGACCACGGACGCCGTGGTGGCGATCCTGGCAGTCCTCAAGTCGGGCGCCGCGTACCTGCCGATCGACGTCGACCACCCCGCGGAGCGCATCGCGGCGATCTGCGCGGAGGCCGGACCGGCCCTCGTCCTGGCCTCCGCCGCGACGGTGGGCGCCGTACCCGAATCGGTGCCGGCGCTGCTGCTCGACGAGACCGTCCCGCCCGCGGACGAGACGGACCTCACGGACGACGACCGCACCGGTGCGCTGCTGCCCGCCCACCTCGCCTACGTCATCTACACCTCGGGTTCCACCGGCCGCCCCAAGGGTGTCGCCGTGGAGCACCGCAATCTGGCCAACATGTTCCACAGCCACCGGGCGAACTTCTTCGAACCCGAGCGGTCCAGGGCGGGCGGCCGGCCGCTGCGTGCCGCGCTCACCAACTCGCTCGGCTTCGACGCCTCCTGGAGCCAGCTCCTGTGGATGGTCGCCGGGCACGAACTGCACATCGTCGGTGACACCGAGCGCAAGGACTCCCTGGCGTTCGTCCGCCACGCGGCGGAGGCACGGATCGACGTCGTCGACACCACCCCCTCCGTCGCACGGCAGATGCTCGACGCGGGCATGTTCGAGGCGTCGGGGGAGCGGCACCGGGTGAGTGTGCTCGCGCTCGGCGGCGAGGAGGTGGGCGACGACCTGTGGGCCGAACTCCACGGCGTGGCCGACCTGTCGGTGTACAACCTCTACGGTCCGGCGGAGTGCACGGTCGACGCGATGCTCTGGCACCCCGGCGGCCCGCCCGGTGCGGCAGGCCAGCCCGCCATCGGAGTCCCCGCCGACAACACCCGGGTCTATCTCCTGGACGCGTTCCTGCGACCGGTGCCGGCCGGGGTCGTCGGCGAGCTGTACATCGCCGGCGACGGGGTCGCCCGTGGGTACCTGGGCCGCCCCGACCTGTCGGCGGAGCGTTTCGTGGCCGACGTGTTCGGCCCGGCGGGGGCCCGGATGTACCGCACCGGCGACCTGGGGCTCCGCCGGCCCGACGGCGTCGTGGAATACCGCGGACGGTCCGACTTCCAGGTCAAGGTACGCGGACACCGCATCGAACTGGGCGAGATCCAGGCCGTTCTGGCCGCTCACCCCTCGGTGGGCCAGGCGCTCGCGACGGTGTCCTCCGACGGCGAGGGCATACGGCGCATCGTCGGATACGTACAGGCCGCCTCCGGCGCGCGGGAGCGGCCGGACGCGGTGGTGTTGCGTGGGTGGGTGGCGGAGCGGTTGCCGGAGTACATGGTTCCGGCTGTGGTGATGGTGGTGGAGTCGTTCGCTCTGACGCCGAACGGCAAGGTGGACCGGGGGTCGCTGCCGGTGCCGGAGTTCCGGGCGGCGGAGGTGTACCGGGCTCCGGTCTCGGAGCGGGAGCTGGTGTTGCACGAGGTGTTCGCGGAGGTGCTCGGGCAGCCGCGTATCGGTGTCGACGACAGCTTCTTCGACCTCGGCGGCGACTCCATCATCTCGATGCAGCTCGCGGCCCGCGCCCACCGCGCCGGACTCGCCATCACCGTCAAGGACGTCTTCGTCCACAAGACCATCGCCCGGCTCGCCGAGGTGGCCGAGGACGTCGAGGAGAAGGACCCCGACGCGGCGGACAGCTCCGTCACCGGGCCGCTGCTCCCGCTGAAGGACGCCGAACTCGCGGAGATCGCCGCCGCCGGGCACGAGCTCACCGACGTACTGCCGCTCACCCCGCTCCAGCAGGGCATGCACTTCCACGCCCTGCTCGCCGCCGACGGCATCGACGTCTACACCGCCCAGGCGCCCGCACGGCTCGAGGGACCACTGACGCCCTCCGTGCTGCGCAAGGCGTTCGACGCGGCCCTCGCCCGCCACACCGCGCTGCGCGTCTCGTTCCGGCTCCTGGCCTCGGGCCGTTCCGTCCAGGTGGTGCACGAGGACGTGCACGTGCCCTGGCGGGAGATCGACCTCTCCGGCGCCGACCAGGACGAACGCCGCCTGCGACTGGCGGAGTTGGTCGACGAGGACCGGGTCAGCCGCTTCGACCTCACCGAGCCCCCGCTGATGCGGGTCACCCTGGTCCGGCTCGGGACCGACGACCACGCCCTGCTGGTCACCTACCACCACGCCCTGCTCGACGGCTGGTCGCTGCCGCTGTTCTTCCGTGACGTCTTCTCCCTCTACGCCCGCGGCGGAGCCGACAGAGGCCGGCCGGTCGCTCAGTTCACCGACTTCCTCGGCTGGCTCACCCGCCAGGACGACGAGCGGGCGACGCGGGCCTGGAGCGACGCCCTGGCCGGCATCGACGAACCGACGCTGGTCGCCCCGGGCGCCGAGGCGGCCACCGCGGCCGTGCCCCACCTCGTGACGGAGGTCCTGGACGAAGAGGCGACCACCGCGCTCACCGCCGCGGCGCGCGGCGCGGGCCTGACGCTCAACACGGTCGTGCAAGGCGCCTGGGCGGTGGCACTCGGTCACCAACTGGGACGCGACGACATCGTGTTCGGCGCGACGACCGCCGGGCGCCCACCGGAGCTGGCGGGCGTGGAGGAGATCGTCGGCCTGTTCATGAACACCGTCGCCGTACGGGTACGGCTGGACCCCGCACGATCGCTCGACCACATCCTGACCGACCTCCAGTCGCACCAGGCCGAGCTGCGCCCGTACCACCACCTCGGGCTGCCCGACGTACAGCGGGCCCTGGGCATGGGCGATCTCTTCGACACCGTCATCGGGTTCGAGAACACCCCCTTCGACGGGGCGGCCATCCAGGAGCAGGTGCCGGGCCTGCGGATCTCCCTCGACGAGGAGCCCGTCCCCGGCGCCTCGCACTATCCGTTCAGCCTGGTCGTCATGCCCGACGAGCGGCTCAGTCTCGAACTCAGCTACCGCGCCGACCTGTTCACGGCTGAGGCAGCCGGCGCGCTCCTGGCCAGGGTGCGCAAGGTCCTCGCCTGCTTCGCGCACGACCGGACCGTACCGCTGGGCCGGATCGACCTGCTCACGGACCGGGAACGCGGTCAGCTTCTGGCCGCGGCGGAAGGGGCGGCCCACGAGCGGACGGCCACCTTCCCCGAGCTCTTCGAGGAGCAGGTACGGGCCAGGCCCGACGCCGTCGCGGTGTACGACCACGACCTGGCCCTCACCTACGGGGACCTCGACGCCCAGGCCAACCGGCTCGCCCGCGCGCTGGTGGGCCGGGGCGTGGGCCCGGAGCGCGTCGTGGCGGTCGCGATGCCGAAGTCGGCGCGGTCCGTCCTCGCGGTCCTGGCCGTCCTCAAGGCCGGTGCGGCCTACCTCCCGCTGGACCTCGGCTACCCGCCGGACCGGCTCCGTTACCTGATCGGTGACGCGCGGCCGGATCTTGTCCTCACCACCGGTGAGGGCGCGGCGGTCATGGCCGAGGCCGGTGCGGGAGAGGTGCTGTGCCTCGACGGGCCCGGACCGGCTGCCGGGAACGGCACCGAACTCCTCGGTGCGGACCCGGAGCTGACCGCCGGTCTGTCCGGGGCCGGTCTCACCGACGCCGACCGGATCGCGCCGCTGCGGCCCGCGAACTCCGCCTACCTGATCTACACCTCCGGGTCGACCGGCCGCCCCAAGGGCGTGCTGGTGTCCCACCTCGGGATCGCCGCTCTGATCGCCCAGCAGCGTGACGGGCTCGCGCTCCGTGCGGAGGAGCGGGTGCTGCTGTTCGCCTCGCCGAGCTTCGACGCGTCCGTATGGGAACTCGCCACGGCGCTGTTGACCGGGGCGAGCGCGGTGACCGCGGACCCCGACGAGCTGCTGCCCGGCCCGGCCCTGGCACGGACGGTGGCGCGACACGGCGTGACCGCGCTGCTGCTGCCGCCGTCCTCACTCGCCGTGCTGCCCGAGGACGCCCTGCCCCCAGGGGTCACCCTCGTCGTGGGCGGCGAGGCGTGCCCGCCGGAGCTCGTCGCACGCTGGTCGACCGGGCGCCGCATGGTCAACGCGTACGGTCCCACCGAGGCGACCGTCATCGCGACGATGAGCCGCCCGCTGTCCGGGCGGACCACTCCGCCGATGGGCGGGCCGGTCGTCGGTGCCCGGGTCCACGTGCTGGACGACTCCCTGCGGCCGACGCCCGTCGGGGTGGCGGGCGAGCTCTACCTGGCGGGCCACGGCCTGGCCCGTGGATACCTGCGGCAGCCCGGCCTGACCGCGGAACGCTTCGTGGCGGACCCGTACGGGCCGCCGGGGGCGCGGATGTACCGCTCGGGCGACGTGGCGCGCCGCACGGCGGACGGGGGCCTGGAGTACCTGGGCCGGGCCGACGAGCAGGTCAAGGTACGCGGCTTCCGGATCGAACCGGGTGAGATCGAGCCGGTGCTCGCCGCCGACCCCTCGGTGGGGCAGACCGTGGTGGTCCTACGGGAGGACACGCCCGGCTCACCACGCCTGGTGGCGTACGCAGCCCCGGTGGCGGCCGGCTCGCTCGATCCGGTGGCGCTCCGTGACCGGGTCGCCGCCGTGCTGCCCGAGCACATGGTGCCCGCGGCCGTCGTCGCCCTCGACCGCCTGCCGGTGACGCCGAGCGGCAAGCTCGACCGCGCCGCTCTGCCCGCGCCGGACTTCTCGGGAGCCGGCGGCGGCCGGTCACCACGGACCGAGCGCGAGAAGCTGCTGTGCGCGCTGTTCGAGAAGGCCCTCGGCGTGGAGGGGGTCGGCATCGACGACAGCTTCTTCGACCTGGGCGGCGACTCGATCGTCTCCATCAAGCTCGTCACCATGGCCCACGCGGAGGGCCTGGACGTCGCCCCGCGCGACGTGTTCGCCCACAAGACCGTGGCGGCGCTCGCCACCGCGGTCAAGGACCTGGTCCCGGCGGCGGACGCCGACGCGGCCGACTCGCAGGAACCGCTGATCACCCTGGACGAGGGCGAGCTCGACGAGTTCGCCGAGGACTGGCGGTAGTCGGCCCCGCGCCCGCGGAGCCGACGCACCACCGAACGCACCACCGCACCGACAGCGCGCCAAGCACCACCACTGGACCACGAACGGCCGGGACCCTGCCAGGCCGGTCCGGTGCGCACCACCACGCGGCCCGGCCACCCGGCGCGGACCGCACAGGACCGAACGACGGACGACCGAAGCGGTCACGACCAGGTGAGGACCCCCGACATGCCAAGCAGTACCCCGACTGTTGACGTGCCCTGCCCGGACGTGACCGCGGCGGTCACGCCGGGAAGGGATTCCGGCGACACTCCTGCCGAGTACCACCTCGACACCACCGAGATCACCCAGCTCGAGGAGGCCGCCGCACAACTCGCCGGCGCCCACGGGGCGCCGGACCTGCCGGACTTCTACGACCAGGCCCACACGGCCGAGGAACTGCTGCCCGCCGGTCTGCGCAGGTTCCTCCTCTCCTACCGCAGGACCGAGCAGTCCGCCGCGTGCCTGGTGCACGGCTTCCCGGTGGACGACGCGCTGCTCGGACCGACACCGGACCACTGGCGAGAGGCCATCCGCTCCGACACGGCCCGGACCCAGGAGCTGTGGCTGGCGATGTGCGGCATGGTGCTGGGGGACCCGTTCGGCTGGGCGACCCTCCAGGAGGGGCGCATCATCCAGAACATCCTGCCGATCCGAGGCGACGAGCGGCGGCAGAGCGGCTACGGCAGCGAGAGCCTGCTGGAGTTCCACACCGAGGACGGCTTCCACCCGAACCGCTGTGACTACCTCATGCTGTTCGGACTGCGCAACCCCGACCGGGTGCCGACCATCGTCGCCTCCGTCCGTGACGTCCGGCTGAGCGACCACGACCGCGCGGTGCTCGCCGAGGACCGGTTCCGCATCATGCCGGACACCGAGCACATACGGCAGTTGGAGGCCCAGGACCCCGCCCATCCGGCGCTGGAGAAGCTGTACGGGATGATCCGCGGCGCCGTCCCGACCACCGTACTGTCCGGCGACCGGTTCAACCCCTACCTGCGCATCGACCGGCCCTTCATGGACGTCGCGCCGGGGGACACCGAGGCCGAGGGCGCGCTCGACCGGCTGATGGACGAGCTGCACCGGGTGCAGCAGGACGTCGCCGTGGGCCCCGGCTCCCTGCTCATCGTGGACAACTACCGTGCGGTGCACGGCCGCCGGCCGTTCAGGGCCCGCTACGACGGCACCGACCGCTGGCTGAAGAAGCTCACCGTCAGCCGCAACCTGCGCCGCAACATCAGCGGATACGTACTCGGCAACCACCGCGTCATCGTCTGAGCCGATCGGGCGGAAGGAGCAGGAGAAGCACCATGCGCACAGTCATCGTGTCCGGCGCGTCCAGCGGAATCGGACTCGCCACCGCCGAGCGGTTCGCCCGCTCGGGCGACCACGTGGTCAACCTCGACATCCAGGCACTCACCGGGGACGCGGCGGACGGCCCCCGCGAGGGCGGAGGCGAGATCCGGACGGTCATACTCGACATCGCCGACTGGACCGCCGTGGCCGAGGCCGTCGACCAGGTGCACGCCGACCGCGGCCGCCTCGACGTCGTCATCGCCAACGCCGGCATCAGCGTCCGGCACTCCATCCTCGACCTCACCGAGGCGGACGCCCGGCGCACCCTGGACGTCAACCTGATGGGCGTCCTGGCCCTGTGGCGGCACGCCGTCCCGCACATGCTGCGGGAGGGGCACGGAGTGCTCCTGGCGACGGCGTCCGTCAACGGTTCGCGCGGCTACCCCCTCTACGCGGACTACAACGCCAGCAAGGCGGGTGTCGCCTCGCTGTGCCAGACCTTCGCCGTGGAGCTGAGCCCGCTGATCAGGACGGCGTGTGTCGCCCCCGGCGCCGTACTGACACCCATGCAGCGCGCCGAGTACACCGACGCGATGCTCGACGAGGTCAACGAACGCATCCCGGCCCGGCGGCACGCCCTGCCCGAGGAGATCGCGGACGTGTTCCACTTCCTGGCCTCGCCGCAGGCGTCCTTCGTCTCCGGTCAGCAGTTCACCGTGGACGGCGCGGAGACAGCCGGTGCCACCACGGCGTTCTTCCCCGGCCCCACCGAGCCGATGCGCTGACTCGGACGGCGCCCAGCCGCCGGCGTCCGCCCCGCACCGTCCGCTCCAGCCCGCCCCGCCCTGTTCTGCCCCGTTCCGTAGTCGCCCGCCCGTAGCCGAGTCCGAGGAAAACCGCCCCATGGAAACCCGTCCCGCACTCGATCAGGGTCCGCTCGACGCCGTTGATCTCGCCGACCCGCTGCTGCACGCCCACCACGACCTGGGGCCGTTGTGGCGCCGCCTGCGGGACGAGGCGCCGGTGCACTGGCAGCCCGAAAGCAGCGGCCGTCCAGGGTTCTGGGTGATCAGCGGCTACGCGGACGTCGTCTCGGTACTCAGCGACAGCGGGAGCTTCACCTCGGAGCGGGGAAACGTGCTGGACACCCTGCTCGCCGGCGGTGACTCGGCGGCCGGGAGAATGCTGGCCGTCACGGACGGCCAGCCGCACAAGGCGCTGCGCAGCGCCCTGCTGAAGCCGTTCTCACCGCGCTCCCTCAACGTGGTGGTCGAGAGCGTGCGGCGCGGTACCCGGCGGCTGGTCGAGGAGGCGGTGGAGCGGGGTGAGGTGGACTTCGCCGCCGACGTGGCCGCGCACATCCCGCTCGCCGCCATCTGCGACCTGCTCGGCGTGCCGCCCTCCGACCGGCAGCACATCATCGAGCTCACCTCCTCCGCCCTGTCCACCGAGGACGGGCTTCCCAACGAGGAGGCGACCTGGGCGTCGCGCAACGGACTGCTGCTCTACTTCTCGGAGCTGGCCGCCGCCCGGCACGCCAAGCCGTACGACGATGTCGTCAGCCTGCTGGTGACCAGGGAGATCAACGGGCGGCCCCTCACGCACGAGGAGATCGTCTTCAACTGCTACAGCATCATCATGGGCGGCCACGAGACGACCCGCTTCTCGATGGTCGGCGGGCTCCAGGCGCTGATGGACCGGCCCGACCAGTGGCGGGCGCTCAAGTCCGGCGAGGTGACCACGGACTCGGCGGTCGAGGAGGTGCTGCGCTGGACGAGCCCTGCCCTGCACAGCGGGCGGACCGCGACCCAGGACCTCTTCCTCGGTGACCAGTTCGTCGAGGAGGGCGACATCGTCACCACCTGGCTGGCCTCCGCAAACCGCGACGGCCGGGTCTTCGCCGAGCCCGACGAGTTCGACCTGGCGCGGACCCCCAACAAGCACCTGTCGTTCGCCTACGGGCCCCACTTCTGCCTCGGAGCCTTCCTGGCCCGCGCCGAGCTGACGGCCCTCCTGGAGAGCCTGTGCGACCTGGTCGCCGAGGCCCGTCCGACAGGCCCGCCCAGCCATGTGTACTCGAACTTCCTGAGCGGCCTCTCGTCCCAGCCGGTGAGCCTCACCGGAGAGCCGGCAGCGCGTCGAGCACCGCTGACATCGTCTGCCGTGGGTGGGTGCCCGGAAACGAGTGACCGCCCGGCAGCATCCGGGTCCGGTGCTCCGCCGGGGTGTACGCGGCCCACGGCCTGACCTGCGCCACCGGGGCCACCGTGTCGTCCTCGCCGGCGAAGGTGAAGAGCGGGCAGCTCACGCCGACCGGGTGCGGAACGAGGTAGCCCTCGGCGAGGGCCAGGTCGCCCCGGACGGCCGTCAGCAGATCGCTCAGAAAGTCAGGGAAGGCCAGGAGTTCGCGCGGCAGCCCGCCGTTGCTCAGCAGCCAGGCGATCAACTCGTCGTCGGGGCGGGCCGCGATCGGCTCCCGGCTCAGGGCCAGATGCGGCGCGCGGGACGCCGAGGCCAGCAGGGCGCTGGGCGGCCGCAGCCCCGCCCGCTCGATCCGCAGCGTCAGCTCGTACGCCAGCACGGCACCGAAGCTGTGACCGAACAGGGCGTAGGGCATGGTCAGTTCGGGCTCAAGACCGTGGAACAGAGCCTCGACCAGTGCGTCGAGATCGTCCGGTACGGGCTCGGTGATCCGCGAGCCGCGGCCCGGCAACTCCACCGGCGCCAGCTCCAGGTGCTCGGGGACGTGAGGTCGCCAGGCACCGAAGGCGCCCGCGCCACTGCCTGCGGGCGGAAGGCATATCAGCCTCAGGTGAGGGTTTCCGACGGTGAACCGGGCACTGATCCAGTCGACTGCCGGTGTACTGTCCGCTGTGCTCATGGCGGTCAGCCTCACCGCCGCGCCCGGTTCCGGCAAGGCAGCCGGGCGGCAACTTCGGCGGAGACGCCGGACGGAGAGGGAGAGGGAGACGGCGCCGGAGCAGTGCGCTGTGTGGGGATCACGCACGGGGTCCCGCGTTCCCGACGAAGCCCGTAGTTGCCGCGCGCTTGCCGGGACCGTTGCCTGGGCTCGGTGATCGCCGGGTCCTAGCGTCGACGTCATGACTCACACTCCCGCAGCCATCGGCACCGCGGCCATCGCTCCCGTGGTGATCGGTATGGTCCAGGTGGTCGCGCCCCGCAAGCTGGACCGGATCGAACTCGACCATCGGCTCGTCGGTGACCTCGGCTTCCACTCCCTGGTCCTCGCGGAGCTCGGCTACAACCTGGAGGATCTGTTCACGCTCCAGGCGCTGAATCCCGAGGCCGCCATGAAGCTGGAGCGGGTCAGCGACGTGATCGAGCTGGTCAGCGCCGAGGTGGCCGCGGGCCGGGCGGAGCTGCCGGACGCGGACACCCTGAGCGGCATGTTCAGCCGCTACGGCGTCGACAGCCCCCTGGCATGAGCGGCCACGCGGTGGAGCGCCCGGTTCACGCGCTGGTCGCCGATCTGGAGCGGACGCTCGGTGACCCGGGGGCGGAGGGCGGCCCCTTCAGCTTCGCCGAGATCGTCGCGCACGAGGAGAACGACAGCCTTCCGCCGGGAGCGGTGGAGCTGCTCAGGTCGTGGGGCTTCTCCGGGTACCTGGTGCCCGAGGAGTTCGGCGGTCGGCTTCGGAATCTCGAAGACCTCTTCCTGCTCACCCGTACGCTCGCGCGCCGCAACCTGACGCTCGCGGTGATGTTCGGCTCCGCGCTCCTCGGCGCCAACTCGGTGTGGCTGTGGGGGAACGACGAGCAGCGCGCGCGGGTCGCGGGTGCCCTCCTGGACGGGGAGCTCGCCTGCTTCGCGGTGTCCGAACCCGACCACGGCAGCGATCTCGGCACCAACGAGACCACTGCCGAGCCAGACGGTGACGACTTCCTCCTGACCGGAGAGAAGTGGCCCGTCGGCAACGCGACCCGGGGCCGCTTCGTCACGGTCTACGCGGCGCTCGGCGGTTCGCGGTCCTCTCTGTTGCTCCTCGACAAGGAGCAGATGGAGAAGGGCAGTTGGACCAACCACCCGTTCGTGAGGACTGTCGGGTTGCGCGGCCACGACCTCAGCGGCATCACCTTCGACCGCACCAGGGTGCCCGCCGGCGCACTCCTCGGGCGGCCCGGTGCCGGACTGGTCCAGATCCTTCAGGTGCTCCAGATCACCCGTACGGCGATCGGAGCGCTGTCCATCGGCACCATGGACTCGGTGCTGCGGATCGCTCTGCGTCACGCGCGTGAGCGGGTGCTCTACGGACAGGAGATCTACAGACTCCCCGTCATCCGGCGGCACCTGGTCGATTCCCATGTGGACCTGCTGATCGCGGAATGCACGGCGCTGCCGGTGGCGCGTTCGCTCTCCGTCGTGCCGTCCCGGCTCAGCCTGTGGTCGTCCGTGGTCAAGTACCTCGTCCCGACCCTCGGCGAGGAGGTGGTGCAGGAGGCCGCCAGGGTTCTCGGAGCCCGGAGCTACCTGCGGGAAGGCGTGGCCTCCGGCGCTTTCCAGAAGCTCCAGCGCGACCACGCGATCGCGAGCATCTTCGAGGGGACCACGCACGTCAACCTGCACAGCATCGCCTCACAGCTTCCCGCGGTGGCGCGGGTGGCCGACCGTCCCGCCGTCGGCGGGGAAGAGGTACTGCGACAGCTCTTCGACTGTTCCGAGGACGCCCCGCAGTGGCATCCGTCGGGCAGGGCGCTGCGGCTGACCAACGCCAGTGAGGACGAGATCACCCGGGGCTGGGGCCCGGCGGCGGCCGAGGCCCGCCGTATCGCGGAAAGCGAACTCGCCGGGCCCGAGGGCGCCGCGCTCGTCAAGGTCCTCGGTGAGTTCTCCGTGCGCCGGACGGACTTCTACGCGCGGATCGCCGCCGAGGCACCTGACGCCGCCTCCACGCACGGGCAGGATCAGGCCACCGAGCACAGCGTCCACCACGCGGCTGCCTCCTGCCTCTACACCTGGCTCTACTCCTTCGAGCGGGAGCGTGCCGCGCAGGGCGGCAGCGGATGGCTGGTGCTGGTGCTTCAGCGACTGCTGCGGCGGCTGGACCACACGACCGAGCTGGAGGAGAGCTGCTTGCCGTGGCTGGAGGAGCTGATGCTGTCGAGCCTCGACGGCCCGCGGCACTTCTCACTCCAGGCCGTCAGGTCGGCTGCCGGGACGGCGTCGGCATGAGCGTACCGCCGTCCCGACAGCACGTCAGATGGCCTGGCGCCAGGCGCTGCCCGCGAGTGCGGGCCACTCGCGGCCCTGCTCGGCGGACCGTCCGAGGTCCGTCGAGCACTCCTCCTGTGTGACCCAGTGCCGCACGAGTGCGTGGACCCCGTATCTGTACTGCTGCCCCCGATTGATCTGGACCAGCGAGACGTCCGCGAGTTCGGCCAGGAGATGAGCGACGCGTGTGCTTCCGTATCCGCCGCCCGACTGGGCAGGTATCGCGTCCAGGGAGAACGTGCGGGGCAGCGAGGACAGTTCACGGAGCAGCTCGCGGTGAGGCGGAGGCAACAGGTCGTAGCTCCACCGCACGCTGTCCGACAGTGTGCGGTGCCGCGACAGGTCCCCGGCGTCGACGTGTGCGAGCAACTGGAACAGCGTCCTGTCGTGCAGGAGGGTGGTGAGGGGGAGGGACCTGAGTCCTCGCGCGGCCACCTCTATCGCGAGTGGCATGCCGTCGAGGAGTCGGCAGAGCTGCTGCACCAGCGGCAGGCGGTTGCCGAGGTCGAGTGTCGGCAGACTGGCCCGTACCCGGCGCAGGAACAGTTCCACCGCGCTCGGGAGCTCGGTGCCCGAGCTGTCCCGCTGGTCGCACGAAAGCGGCTCGACCTCCCAGGTCTCGGCGGCGCCGACGGCCAGGGCGCGGCGCGAGGTCACGATGATCTGGAGTCCGGGATGCTCGTCGAGGAGCTGCCGCGCGACCCGTGCCGTCTGCTGCGAGACGTGCTCGGCGCTGTCCAGGACCAGGAGCCGCCGTCCGAGCCCGGCACGCGCACCGCCTTCGTCGCTGGTCAGACGCCGCACTACACGCGTCAACTCAGCTGCAGAAGTGGCGGGTTGCAGATGCTGGGGCGGGATGTCGTGCAGTTCGGCGACGGCCACTCCGCCCTGGAACAGCGGGCGCAGCCGCGATGCCGCGGCCAGGGCGATGCGGGTCTTGCCCACGCCACCGGGCCCGGTGAGAACGATCAGCCGACTGCGCTGCATGGCGGAGAGGACGTGCTCCAGGTCGGCCTGACGGCCCACCAACGCGTCACCCAGGGGCCGGGGGCCCTGCCACGGCGGGAGCGCTGCCGTGTCGGAGCGGGGGTCTGAGGGCTGCCCGAGCGCGGGCCGACGCCCACTGTCCCATGGCGCCGGCTCGGAGAACGCGGTGGCGGTTGCGCCGAGCGCGGTGAGCAGCAGGTTCACGGAGGTCCGACGTGGATTGGTGTTGGAGCCGGTCTCCAGGTTGCGGATGGTTCGGACACTGACACCGGAGCGGTCGGACAGCTCCTCCTGCGTCCAGCCGGACAGCCTGCGTTGGTTGAGAAGGAAGTCGCGGAGTTGGTGAATGTCTGTTCTGTCGAAAGAGTAGAGTTCTTTCGTAATCGGCATGTAAAGCCCCCCGTGAATGATTAACAGTGCCAGTCGGGCGCATCCGCGAAATGCGAAATCCGGTCGCCGCCTTTCTTGTGAGAGCGGTGGTACCGACAGGCGAGCGGTGGCACTTGTGGCGCCAGGATGTCCGCGTGTGCGCTGACGAGCGGCTCAGTGAAGCCTCTCCGTGTAATCATGGAGGACCCTACTCGAAAGTTCATCCGAGTGGGAGATGCGAAGGCGGCAGAAAACTCGGCTGAGCAGCATGGCTCCGACCGCTCCGGCTCTGGTCAGCTTGACTCGCCAGCAGGGCCGAGGGCTGCCGGCGGACGTGCTGAATTCATCAGCACGTACCTATTCGTTCCTTGCGGAGTGAGCGCGTGTGGAGGTAGGGGCGCGGCATGGACCCGCTTGTCCGCGTAGCGTGCGCAGCCCTCTTCGAAGAGGCGGGAAACCAGCGTTCAAGGTGTCCTGCACTGATCGGTCGCCTTTCATGTCTGGTGTACGGCCGATACCTGAGCTGTGGGGTGGGACGTGATCCCACGCAGCTCGCCAGGCGGTCGACGGTTCCGGGCGTCGAATCGGATTCGACGAGACATCCCCCTTTCCCGGCGGATCCCCCGTCATGTCGTCCTTCCGGGCACCCGGACAGGAAACGCCGTACTGTCCCGAGGCCGATCGGCGCGGCCGGCCCCGTAGGGGCATCGGCCAAGTCGACGAACGCTCATGACGGCTCAAAAGTACCGCATCGATTTGCCCTCGGACAGGAAAGATTGGCTTAAAACGACATTGTCGGATGGTGAAGTTCGCGCGTCTCGCCGGGGTGATTGCTTCTGATTGTCCTAATTTTTCCCTGCTTTCGGCGCCAAACCACCCAGGTGGTTACCGGGTATGTAGGTGGCTTGAAAGTGCCACTACGGACAGGAGGAGGCTGGAAGACGCCGCCCAGTGCCCTGTGAGCTCGGCTGGAACGGCGGATGAAACGGGCTTTTCGGGCGCCGGGGGGATGGCGCGGAACGTGCCGTCGGGTCGCAGTCGGACGGTGAAGTCCCGAAAGCCGAAACGGGGTCCCGTCCATGGCGAGAACGCCTTGTAGGAAGCCTCCTTGGCGCAGAAGAGCAGACGGTCCAGTGGCAGACCGACAGCCGAGGGGAAGTCCTGCCGGAGCCAGCCCGCCTCGACGTCCGTGACGATCCGCTCCGCCATGAAGCGGGGGAGGGGCTCCCGCGGCTCCGCGTCGATGCCCAGAGCGGCGAAGTCCTCGGTCAGCGCGACAGCGGCCGCGCGATAGCTTCGGCAATGGGTCATGCTCCCCACGACCCCCGCAGGCCAGCCGGGTGCGCCCAGCGGGCCGGGCACCAGGGGCGCCGGGGCCACCCCGAGGGCGGCCAGTGCCGCGCGGGCGCACCCGCGGACCGTGGTGAACTCCTTGCGCCGCTCGTCGTACACCCCTTCCACCACCGCCTGTTCGGCGGCGAAGAGGGTGATGGAGGAGTCCGGGCCGTCGTCGTCGAACGCCTCCCGCGCCCGCACCCCGGCGGGCACCACCTCAGCGATCACGCCTCACCTCCTCCTGGTGAACAAGGGGTTGCGCGGATGCCGCGACCCTTCCGGCTGCGGCGCCCCGATCCGGCCGCCGGCGGCTGATCCGACGGCGTGGCGGGCCGGTCCCGTGCCGGGACCATCGAGGTCCACGACCGTAGTCCGGTCGATCGAGCGGCAACTCCCGCCCCGCGAGTTGCCGGTGCGCTGCCTGGCCCGGCCCGATCCCCATCGACCAGCATGCATCGGAGATCGGCGGCACACGCCCGGACGAGTGCGGAGACCAAGAACAGAGGACGACTAGCCATGGCGCAGGCGCGTCCCGAAGAGACCGAGACGGCTTCGGTCAGCCCCCCGTCGCTGTGGCGGGATCGCGACTACATGTACTGGTGGTCGGGGAACGGCCTGTCGACGCTGGGCACCAGCGTGTCGACACTCGCCTTCCCCCTGCTCATCCTCCACCTGACCGGATCCGCCGCCCAGGCCGGCGTCATCACCGTCCTGCACATGGTCGGCAGGTTGGCCACCCTCGCGTTGGGCGGGGCGCTGGCGGACCGGGTGTCCCGCCGCGCCATCGTGTGCCTGGTACCGCTGGTCCAGGCAGTGGCGATGGGCGTCGTCGCCCTGCTGGTGTACAGGGGCGACCCCTCGATCACCCCGATCGGCGCGATGGCCCTGCTCAGCGGTATGGCGGCCGGACTGCGGGTCGGTGTCTCCATGCCGGTTCTCCGCAGGATCGTTCCCAAGGAGCAGGTCGCGACCGCTACGGCCCAAGGCATGGGCCGCGACATGGTCGCCCAGTTGATCGGCGCTCCGCTCGGCGGCCTGCTGTACGCGATGGGCCGCTGGATCCCGTTCCTCTTCGACGCGATCTCCTTCCTCTTCGTCACCCTGGGCTCCCTGCTGATCCGCCGGCCCCTCGGCCCGGACCGGCGCCCCGGCGACGGGCCGCGGCCCAGCCTGGCCAAGGACGTGGGCGACGGCCTGCGCATGATCAGGCGCAGCAACTACCTGGTGTTCACGCTCATCTGGGGCGCCGTGCTCAACGCCGTCGCCGAGGGCTTCATCCTGCTGTTCGTGGTGCTGGTGCAGCACCGGGGAGGCGGGCCCACGGCGGTCGGTCTCGCCACCTCGCTCGCGGTCACCGGTGGTGTCATCGGCGCGGTCCTCGGCCCGCTGCTGATGGGCAAGCTGGGTGCACGGCGGGTCCTGATCATCTCCGCGTGGGTCTTCATGGCCTCGTTCGCCGTGGTGGTGTGGGTCTCCCAGCCGTGGCAGATCGGCCTGGTCGTGATGGTCGGCATGGTCAGCATGGTGCCGATGAACGTCGTGACCGAGTCGTACGAGGTCCGGCTGGTCCCGGACGAGTACCAGGGCAGGGTCGCGGCGACCAGCCGCTTCTTCATCCAAGGGGTCCAGTGGATCGGCCCGTTGGGAGCGGGCATCCTCGCCGACGCGGCGGGCGTGGAGCGGGCCATCCTGGTGCTGGCGGCAGCCATGGCCCTGCTGGCGATCACCCTGCACGCGGCGCGGCGGTACCTGAGGGTGCTCGACACCCCGTTGGCCGACGTGGAGGAACTCCCCCCGCCGGGGGCCGTGCCCACCGGCGAGGAGAGCGAGCAGCCGGCGGCCCCTCCGGAGGACGACATCCTCACCCCGGTGCCCGGGAGCAAGACGCTCGGAGACACACAGCAGCGATGACGGGCCTCGGCCCACCGACCGGACCACACGAAGGAAGTCATGGAAGATCTTGTTCAGCCCGTATCACTGACAGGCGCCGCCGACAGCCTGCGGACAGGTGCCGTCGAGCCGCAGAAGTACGCGGCCAGGACCATCGAGCGCATCGGCGAAGTGGACGGCACCGTCCAGTCCTTCGTGGCGGAGCCCGGCCGGGCGGACCGGTTGGCCCACGCGGCCCGGGAAGCCGCCCAGCGCGGGACGGAGCCGGCGGACCGGCCTCCGCTCTACGGAGTTCCAGTCGGGATCAAGGACATCATCCACGTCGAGGGGCTGCCCACCGGGGCGGGCTCGGCGCTGCCGCCCGAGGTCCTGGCAGGAGCACAGGCCACGGTCGTGGACCGGCTGCTCAAGGCCGGGGCGCTGATCGCGGGGAAGACGGTGACGGGCGAGTTCGCCGTCACGGCGCCGGGGCCCACCCGTAATCCCCACCGGCTGGAGCACACCCCGGGCGGAACGAGCAGCGGCTCCGCCGCGGCCGTCGCCGCGGGTCTGGTGCCGCTCGCCATCGGCACCCAGACCATCGGGTCGCTCATCCGTCCCGCCGCGTACTGCGGTGTGGTCGGCTTCAAGCCCAGCCACGGACGCGTTCCGCTGGACGGTGTCCTCCCCGTCGCCCCGACCTTCGACACCGTCGGTGTCATCACCGCCAAGGTCGCCGACGCCGCGCTGGCGGCGAGCTGTCTGTGCGACGACTGGCGGCCCGACCGGGCGGCCGCCGGCCGGCCGGTGCTCGGCATCCCGGAGGGGCCGTACATGGGCTTCGCCGAACCGGAGGCCCGTGGTGCCTTCGACGAGCAGGTGGCCGCGCTGCGCACGGCGGGCTACGACGTGGTGAGCGTCCCCATGTTCGAGAACTTCGAGGAAGAGGTCTTCGACTTCTTCGTGATCAACCTCTACGAGCTGTCCCAGGCCCACACCGACTGGTTCGCGAACTACGAGGAGCTCTACGACGCGCGCACCGCCGAGGCCATCCGCCAGGGCCAGGGCGCCCAGGCGTCCGACCACGCGAACTCACTGGCGCGACGCGAGGCGTTCCGTGACAGGCTGGCCGCGTCCACGGCCGAGCACGGCGTCGACCTGTGGATCACCCCCGCCGCCACCGGACCGGCTCCGCTCGGTCTGGAGAGCGCCGGAGACTCGGTGATGTCCCTGCCGTGGAGCGGCGTGGGCCTCCCGTGCCTCACCATCCCCACCGCCCGGCCCGAGGGCGCCCTGCCGCTCGGCTTCCAGTGCGTCGGCCGTGACGGCGATGACGAGCGGCTGCTGCACTGGGCGCTCGACCTCGAAACAGTACTCACCGCGCGGGGAAGCGACACCCGTGAGACCTGAAGGACGACGAGTGGAGACTCCGGTGGAGATGGGCATCGTCGCGACCGGTACCGCGTTCGGCACCCGACGCGATGTGGCCGGGACCGCGGGCGAGTACCTTCCCGATCCCGAGGCCGTCACCAAACTGGGCTACGAGAGCTATCACCGGGTGGCCGACGGTGTGACCGCGGTCGACCTGGCGGCCGAGGCGTCCCGCGCCGCCCTGGAGAACGCCGGCCTCGGCATCGAGGACGTGGACCTGATCGTCCTCGGCCACTCCGACATCCCGCAGTACCTGGGCTGGGACCCTTCCGCGGCGGTGGCCAGGGCGCTCGGCGCCCATGGCACCCCCACCGTGCTGTTCACCCAGTCCTGTGCCGCGTGGTCGACGGCCCTCGACCACGCGGCGGGTGCGATGGCGCTCTCGCCCGACACGGGCACCGTACTGGTGGCCATGGTCAACGTGGTCAGCGAGACGCACACCAACCGGATGGACTTCAACGGCACCGTCGCCAGTGACGGAGCCGCCGCCGCCGTCCTGCGGCGTGGGCACCCACGCTTCCGTCGGCTCTCCTCCGCGAGCTTCACCAATCCCGAGTTCGCGGATCTGTTCCGTATCGAGATCGGCGGTTCCGCCCACCCCGTACCGCCCCCGGGCCGGACGCATCGGGACCTGGATCCGATGATCGCTGTCTACGAACACTTCGGCGCGGACCCCGAGCGCTTCGGCCAGTTCATCGGGGAGGTCGTCGAGCGGTTCGCCGACGTGGTCGATCAGGCCCTGACGAGGGCCGGCCGGGACCGGAGCGAACTGGCCCGGCTCATCTACTTCAACGACAGCCAACGGGCGATCCACGGCGCCGCCGACGCCATCGGTGTCCCCGTCAACCGCACCAACGCCGAACTCGCCCGCCGACTCGGGCACATGGGCGCCGCCGATCAACTGGTGTCCCTCCGACTGCACGCGGAGGCCGGAGAGCTGGTCCCGGGGGACCTCGTCGCCCTCGCGGGTGTCGCCTCCCCCGGCATGCACTGGTTCTGCACGCTCGTCGAAGTGTGAGACCGAACGTTGAGACAAGGCGGTGCTCCCCATGTCATGGCACCAGGAGGGGAAACAAGAATGACCACCGAGTCCGGGACCGAACCGAGGACACCGTTCAGGATCTCCGAGGACGAGATCGCCCAGTTCGTGGTCGAGCGCTTTCTTTCCGGCGTTGAGCGGTCCGAACTCGACCGGGACTACGACCTGTTGGCGACCGGAGTGATCGACAGTCTCGGGGTGCTGCACATCGCGAGCTGGCTGGGCAAGCAGCACGGCATCACCGTGACCGGCCCCGAGCTGACAGCCGGGAACTTCCGTTCCGTGCGGACCATCCGGGCGACGGCCGAGCGGGCGGAAGCGGGGGGCGCGGCGTGACCCGCTCGCTCGTGGCCTCGTTCACGGCTCGCGCGACTGCCCACCCCGATGCCCCCGCGCTCATCTGGGAGGACC
This sequence comes from Streptomyces sparsus, assembly GCF_054776295.1. Lineage (NCBI taxonomy): Bacteria > Bacillati > Actinomycetota > Actinomycetes > Kitasatosporales > Streptomycetaceae > Streptomyces > Streptomyces sparsus. The sequence goes on along the minus strand of NZ_BAAHCA010000001.1, from coordinate 18,594 downwards.
AGCCCGTCAGTTACGGCGATCTGTACGCCATGGCCGCCAGGGCACGCACTCAGGTCGAGGAGGCCGCGCCGGACGCCGACCGTCCCGTCGGTCTGCTGGTACGCAAGTCACCGGAAGCCGTGGCCCTGGTGCTCGGCTGCCTGATGGCCGGGCGGACCTTCCTGCTGCCCTCGCACGAGCTGCCCGAAGCGCCCCTGAAAGCCCTCTACCAGCAGGCGGGATGCGCGGTGGTGCTCGGCCTCGCCGACGCTCCACCCGTCGACCGGGTGGTGGACCCGGCCGGGCCTCCCGGGGGCTGCGAGCAGTACCCTCCAGCCGCGGCCGTCGACGACGAAGCCGCGACCTTCATGCTCACCACGTCCGGCTCGACCGGTCTGCCCAAGGTCGTTCCGCTGTCGTCCGGGGCGGTCGGCCGTTTCACCGAGTGGGCGGCCGAGACCTTCGGGATCACGACCGGCGTCACCGTCCTCAACTACGCGCCCCTCAACTTCGATCTGTGCATGCTGGACGTGTGGACGACGCTGGCGTACGGCGGCACCGTCGTGCTGGTCGACCCGGGGAGGGGCGCCTCGGCCGGCTATCTGCGTGATCTGGTCGCCGACCACGCGGTGTCCGTGGTCCAGGGCGTGCCGATGCTCTTCCAGCTGCTCGCAGAGGCGACAGCGGAAAGCGGTTCTCTCGACACGCCCGAGCACGTCATCTTCGCCGGTGACAGCATGCCCGCTCGTGTGCTGGCCGGGGTGTCCACCACCTTCTCCAAAGCACGCTGGTACAACAACTACGGCTGTACCGAGACGAACAACAGCTTCCTCCACGAAGTGGACCAAGGCCGGCCTCTCCGCACCCCGCTGCCGATCGGCCGGCCGCTGGCCGGTGTGCGCTGGCTGATCATCGGCCAGGACGGCCGGGCGTTGACCGGCCCCGGTCAGGGCGAGCTCCTGGTCAACACCCCGTTCCAGAGCACGGGATATGTGAACGCGCCCAACGAGGAGACCTTCGCCCCGCACCCGGACGGTGTGCCCGGCCTCGTCTACTACCGCACCGGCGACATGGTCACCCTGCACGAGGACGGCGCCCTGAGCGTGATCGGCCGGACCGACCACCTGGTGAAGGTACGTGGCTTCCGGGTCAGCACCGAGGGCGTGGAGCAGGTCCTCCTGGAGCACCCGGCCGTCGCCGAGGCCGCCGTCATCGCCCTTCCCGATCCGGTCGCCGGTCATCGCCTGCATGCCCGCCTCCGGCTGACCGAAGCGGGAAGCGTGAACAGCCTCTCGCTGCGGCAGCACTGCTCCGAGCGAACGGTACGCGCGGCGATCCCCAGCGTGATCGAGATGGTGACGGACCCGCTGCCCAGGACCTCCACCGGCAAGGTCGACCGCAACCGGATCAAGGCCTGTGTCCTCGCGGCCGAGGAGGAGTCGACCCGGACTCCGCAGCCCTGAGAAGCCGTGGTTCAACCGAATCATGCGGCCCGCTGGCCGACCTGACGTTCCGCACGTCGAGCCCGGACCGGTGGTTCTTGTGGGAAGAGGCTGGGAAAAGGCATGGCAGCAGGGCCCCTTGGAAGCGAGTGCGTGGTTGAGTGCACCGGTTCCAGGAGGCCCTGCTGTCCCGGTTCCCCGCGTCCGAGGCCGTAGAGACCAGCGGTTCGGCGCGGTCGTGTGACTGAGCCTCTTCCAAGCTCACGCTGCCGCTTGACGAAGGACGCGGACCGCCCGGCGGACAGGGCGCGCCCTGCCGGGCGCGCGTCCGGGACGACCTCTACCAGCCGGCCTTCACCGCACCGTAGGCCCGCTTGCAGTCGGCGTTGGTGGCCTGGTTCTCCAGCTTCTGCATGGAGGTCGACCAGACCTTCTTCGCGACCTTCTCCAGGTCCCGCGTCGCGGCCGGGATGTTGGGCGCGTGCTTCTTGATCGTCGCGAGGGCGGACCGGGCGAACTTGTTGCACACCGGGCCGGCGGCGTTCCGGTAGCCGGCGTCCAGGTCACCGGCCACCGCCTTGCCGTTCGCGGTGGCCCAGTTGTTCCAGGCGGTGCAGGCATCCTGGGTGAACGCCGCCTGGTCGGCGTCGCTCAGGTTGAGGACCTCGACCAGCACGGTGTTCTGGACCTTCGTGGGGACCGTGAAGTCCACGACGGGGAACTTGTCGAGTGTCTCGAGCAGGGCCGTCTGGCACGCGGGCGGCAGCTCGGCGGCTTGCGCGGAAGCGGGCACGGTCAGCGTGGAGGCTGACACGATCACCGCGGTGAGAGCAGCGCGCTGGACGATACGCGAGGAGATCATGGTGGGGGTACTCCTTGGGGGGAAAGTCGATTCCGGACGAGCACGAAAGACGGCCCGGTTACAGAACGATCACGGGCCACTCCGAGTCACGGCCGACCGGGGTGAGGCGGGAACGCTCCTGCCGCCGTCTTCTCCGGCCTCACCGGAGTCGGTCAGGAAGCCCTGGTCAGAGCGAGGACGACGTTGTGGCCGCCGAAACCGAAGGAATGGCTGACAGCTACGCGGATGTCCTGCCGGCGTGGACGTTTCGTGACGCAGTCGATGTCGAACCCGGGTGCCGGGGCTTGCAGGTTGGCGATCGGAGGCACCGTGCGGTGCTCGACGGCGAGCACGGTCAGTGCGGCCTCGACGGCTCCGGCCGCGCCCAGGCTGTGGCCGAGCACGCCCTTGGGCGCGGTGACGCTGGGGCGGTGCGGCAGCACACGGGCGATCAGCGCGGCCTCCCCGGCGTCGTTGAGCGGGGTGGAGGTGCCGTGCGCGTTGACGTGGTCGACGTCGTGTGCGGCCAGCCCAGCCTCTGCCAGGGCGGTGCGCAGGGCTGACTCGGCGCCGTTGGCCCCCGGGTCCGGTGCGGTGGGGTGGTGGGCGTCCGAGGCGCTGCCGCAGCCCACCAGCCGGGCGCGGGAGCGGGCGTCACGAGCGGCGGCGTGCTCCTCGCGTTCCAGGACGAGGACGCCTGCGCCTTCCGCCATGACAAAACCGTCACGGTCGACGGCGAAGGGACGGGACGCCTCGGCGACCGCGTCGGCGCGTCGGGACAGGGCGCCCAGCCGCCAGAACCCGGTGGTCGTCGTGCGGCTGACCGTCGCTTCCGTGCCTCCGGCCACCGCGACGTCGCACTGGCCGGAGACCAGGAGGTCGCGGGCGACGGCGACGGCGGTGGCGCCGGAGGCGCAGGCGGAGGCCGGGGCGAGGCTGGGGCCGTGGGCCCTGAGATCGATGGAGACCTCACCGACCGCCATGTTCAGGAGGATCTGGGGAATGGTGAGCGCGGACACCATGTCGGCGCCCAGGTTCTCCAGGCGCCCGGCCTGTTCCTCGTGTACCGCGCCTGCGCCGAGTCCGCAGCCGATGACGACGGCGACCCGGGCGCCGTTCCAGGTCGCGGGATCGAGGCCGGCGTCGTGTACGGCCTCGCGGGCCGCGAGCACCGCGAGTTTCGCGTTCCGCGACATGCGCCAGGCGGCGCGTCCGATGCGCTGGTCGAGTGTGCCGGCCGGGAGGGGGACGCGGCAGGAGAAGTCCACGGGCAGGCCGGTGAGCGCCGGATCAGGGGCCGCGGTGCCCACCCCCCGGCAGACCGCGGTCCAGGTGGTTTCGGCGTCTGCTCCGGCGGGGGTGACCAGCCCGAGACCGGTGACGGCGACGGGTGTCGTCATGAGGGCGGCACCGCCGTCCGGCCGGCCGCGCGCAGCGCGTCGAGGTGGTCGGCGACCTCGGCGACGGTCCTGCCGAGAGCGGCGTGGTCGCTGCTGATCCTGACCGCGAAGCGTTCGTGCAGGATGAGCACCACCTCTGTCAGGGCCAGGGAGTCCAGGCCCAGTTGCTCCAGCGTCGCCTGAGGGTGAATGGCATCCTCCGGTACACGGAAGGAGCCGGTCAGGACGGAACAGAGGGTGTCGTAGGTCTCGGGCACGGAGTGTCCTCGCTGTTGTCGAAGGCGGACGGGGCGGTCCGGGCGAGTTCCGCGAGGCCGTCCTCGAAGCCGATCGGCGGTTCGAAGGACAGCTCGCGGCGCGCGGCGGTGAGGTCGAAGTAGTGCGGTTCCAGCAGTTCCGCCACCAGGAAGCGGCTCAGTGCCAAGGTGCGGGTACTGCGGACCAGGCGCAGGTACGTGTCGCTGACGGCAGCCGCGGTCGTCGCGAGGCGTGGGGGGACGGCACACCAGCGGGCGCTGATGCCCGCGGCCCGCAGGAAGTGGTGGGTGATCTCGCGCAGGGGGCGCGGGTCGTCCTGGCTGACGAAGTAGGCGCGGCCGCCGGCCTCGGGTGACCGCCGCAGGTGGTCCAGGGCGAGAAGGTGGGCGTGCGCGGCGGTGCGGAGATGGGTGGTGTCGACGAGGTTGCCGCCGTCACCGGGCATCAGCAGGCGCCCGGCCCGTACGGCGCGGGCGAGGGCGGGGGCGAAGTGGGGGTCGCCCGGTCCCCAGATGATGTGCGGACGCAGCGAGACCGTGGCCAGCTCCGGGCTGTGGGCCGCGAGGACCATGGCCTCCGCCATGGCCTTGGTCTGCGGATAGGCGGCCGAGTGGTGGGCGGGGCGGGGGAGTTCCTCGGTGACGCCTTCCAGTCCACCGGGCCGGAAGACGACGCTGGCGGTCGAGGTGTGGACGAGCCTGCGCACCCGGTGGGCACGGCACTGTTCGATGACGTTGCGGGTGCCGTCGACGTTGGTGGCCCGGTAGAGCCGCATCGGACCGCTGACCCCGGCCCGGGCGGCGTTGTGGATGACGGCGTCACACCCGGCGACCGCGCGGGAGACGGCGTTCGCGTCGGCGAGATCACCCAGGTGCTGCGGGACTCCCAGCTGTTCCAGGGCGGGGCTGGGGCGGCGGCTGAGAGAGGACGCGGTGATGCCGCGTGCCGTCAGTTGGCGGCAGATCTCCAGTCCCAGGAATCCGCTTCCTCCGGTGACCAGTACCTTCATCGTGTCCTCCCGCGCAGTCGTTTGGCGGCCCAGCCCGCCAGCCGGAGTCGGTCGATCTTGGAGTTGTGCCGGGGATCGGTGGGAAAGCCGGGATGCATGAGCAGGACGTCGACGCGGTGCCCTTCCGGATGGCCCTTCAGCGCGGTGCGTACGGCTGCCGAGGCCGCGGCGTGCGGGGTCGAGGGCAGGGGCTCCACGCACAGGACGGGCAGCTGGCACACGGCCGTGCCGACGCCGACCAGAGCGGTGCGGCGCACGCCGGGAGCGGTGTCGGCCACGGCCTCGACGTCCTCGGTGGTCATCGTGAAGCCGGTACCGGTGACCAGGTGGGCTCTGCGGCCGAGGAACCACAGCCGGCCCTGGTCGTCGAGCCGGCCGAGATCTCCCGTGCGGTGCAGGACCCCGTCACCGGTGACGCTCTTCGTGGCGGCGTCCGCGTCGGGACGTGCGTGGTAGGCGGGGCTGACGGTGGGGCCGGCGACGGCGATCTCACCGAGTCCGGTGGGGTCCGCGTCCAGGATCCGGGGCCGGATGCCGGGCAGCGGCCGGCCCAGGCACGTACCGGTCTGCCCGGTGGGCGGCTGGATGCGTGCGGCCCGAAGGTCGTGGTCGTCGATCGCGGAGACGGGCAGGCACTCGGTCGCGCCGTAGACGCTGAGGATCTCGGCGGTGTCCGGCACGGCTTTGCGCAACGCTTCGGCGAGGTGGAGACGCAACGGGGCGCCGAAGGACAGGACCTGCCGGACCGAGGGCAGGGTGACGCCGTGGCGGAGGCAGTGGCCGGCGATCAGGGTGAGCACGGCGGGTGAGGCGATGATCTTGGTGACCCGGTGCTGGAGGATCGGCTCGACGAGTTCCCTCGGCGGTGTCCGTGCCGGGGACAGGTGGTTCACGGCCGGGGCGAGTGTGGTCAGGCCCAGGAGCGGGCCGAGCATCGCGACCGGGAGGAACCCCGCGAGGAGTACGTCGTCGGGCCGGGGGTCCAGCAGTGTGGTGAGCGCTTCGAGTTGGCCCGCCAGGGTGGCGTAGCGGTACTCCGCGCCCCTGGGACGTCCGGTGGAGCCGGACGTGAAGGCGATGATGGCCAGTTCGTCACCGTCCGGCTCCTGCGGTCGCAGGGTCGGGACACCGCCGCCCGGTGCCCGGGTCGCCAGGCGCCGGCCCGGAGCGAGCGGCGGTCGGCCGGTGACCAGGGGGATGCGGACGTGGGGGCGGCCCCACCCCAGGGCCTGCCGCCCGAGCTGGGCCAGCGGTTCGCCGATGAAGACGTCCGGTGCGATCTCCCGCAGGCAGCGGCGCACCTCGGCGCGCGGCTCGATCAGGACGGGGACGGCACCGAGGGAGCACAGGGCGTACACGACGGCGGTGAGGTCGTACGCGTCGCGAGTCATCACGACGGCCTTGTGGCCGGGCCGGACACCGGCCTGGCGCAGGGCCCGCACGAGGCTGTGGCACCCCCGCACCAGGTCGCCGTGGCTGGTCGTCCGGGAGGTTCCCCTCCGGCAGCGGATGAGCGCGGTGGCGTCAGGCCGGTCGGCCAGGCGGGCGATGACGCCCGGAGCGGTCACGGTCATCGGGTTCCTCGCAGGAAGTCACGGATGCGGTCGCCGAGTTCGGCTGCGGCGTCCTCCATCACGAAATGTCCGGCCTCGGGGAATCGGTGGACGGCCGCGTGGGGGCAGCGGCGGGCCCACTCCTCCAGCAGCCTCGGGGTGAACACCGGATCGCGCATGCCCCAGCCGATGAGCATGGGCAGCGCGGTCGGGTCGGGGCCGGCGCCGGGAGGTTCGAGCAGCCGCCACACGGGATCGGCGTCGTCGCGCGGGATGGCACGGACGGCGTCGGTGACGGCCCGTCGCTCGGAGCGCCTGGCGTAGGGACGGAGGTAGGCACGGCGTTCGGCCGGACGCAGCGGCCGGTGCACTCCGGCGCGCACAGCGGTGCGCGCGAAGCCGTTGGTGAGGTGCACGACGTCGGCCACCAGGCGGTGGTCGCGGATCCAGCGCAGGTAGAACGGCAGCCGGAAGTCGCCGGGCCAGGGGAAGGCCACGGTGTTGCAGATGACCAGACGGGCCACGACCCCGGGGTTCCGCGACGCCCAGGCGATGCCGAGCGGGCCACCCCAGTCGTGCAGGACGAGCGTCCAGCCGCGCTCGGGCAGTCCCTCGTCCCGCACCAGGTGCCGGTGGAGGAGGTCCAGATGTTCCAGCTGGGTGCGGTAGGGGTCGGCGACGCCGCCGGCCGGCCTCAGATGCCGGGACAGGCCGAAGCCGGGCAGGTCCGGCGCCAGGCAGCGGGCATGCGGGGAGAGCCGGTCGACCAGTCCGCGCCACGCGTAGCTCCACGACGGGTTGCCGTGCAGGAACAGCGCCGGCTCCCCGGAGCCGAGATCGAGGTAGTGCTGTCCGGTGGCCGGCACGCGCCGCCAGTGCCTGGGCGCGGGATAGCCCGGCAACAACCTCTCCAGCGCCGCGGCGCGGTCCGTCGCGCTGAGTGCCGGGGCACGGCCGGCCCGTGCGGTCACCATCGGACGAGGGCCAGGCCGAAACTGAAGCCGCTGGCCACGCCGATCATCGCCACGACGTCCCCGGCTTCGACGCGGTCGGCCTCACGCGCCTTGACCAACTGCAAGGGGAGCGAAGCCGCCGCGCAGTTGCCGTGCTCGGCCACCGCGGGCATGCACAGGCTCTCGGGCAGGGAGAACACGTCGAGCATCTGCCGGTACTGCGGCATGGCGATCTGGTGGAAGGCGACGAAGGATCCGGCGCGTGCCGCGGCGAGTTCGCCGCCGGCGACGGCGAGGGTTTCGGGGAGTACGTCGAGCAACCCCTGGCGCAGGTCCCCGTTCAGGCGCAGCGTGGTGTGGTCGTCGTGGACGGAACGCTGGTGCATGGTTCCTCCGCCGGACACGGTGCAGGCCTCCCAGGCTGCGGAGTTGCTGACGAACCGCATCGCCATGACGCCCGGGCCGTCCTCGTCCGCGGGCCCGGCGGTGAGCACCATCGCGGCGCCGGCATCGGACGCGGTGTATCCGGGCAGGGCTCTGAGCAGTGCCTGCCGGTCGGGGACGTTCCAGCGCGTCACCAGGGAGCCGGCCTCCCCGCAGGCGATGAGCACGGTGCGGTAGCGGCCGGTCTCGATGAACGCGGCGGCGGTCTCCATGGCGTTGAGCACGCTGTTGCAGGCGTTCTTCACGTCGAAGACCGGGCAGGTGGCGCCCATTTTGGCCGCCACCAGGTGTGACGTGGCGGGCTCGATCAGGTCCGAGGCGGTGGCGGCGAACAGCAGCAGATCGATGTCGCCGATGCGCAGGCCCGCCTCGTCGAGGGCCTCCCGGGCGGCGGCCGCAGCGAGGTCCGAGGCGTTCTCCCCGTCTCCTCGCACATGGACGCCGCGCACTCCGGTGAGGTCTTCGAGTAGGCCGGGTGGCGGAGCGTAGGCTCCGCTCTTCGCGATCTTCTCGCGGACCTCGTCCATGGTTCGGTAGCGGGCCGGCAAGTGGGCAGCGACGGCTGCGACGCGGGCACGGGCGGGTTGGGGCACCGCGTCACCGTAACGGTGACCTGTCGCGTGCCGAACCGGAAAAACCTCCCGAGAAGCACCCTTCACCCTAAAGAGTGGCAGATATTGGCTTTTCGCTTCCGTCATGTCTTTCAATTCAGGCAAAGCCTGCAATCGGAGTGAAAAGGCGGGGGACGTGGCAGAGCAGCAGCGTGAGCGGTCCGTAGCGGTGGTGGGGGTCGGTTGCCGGCTTCCCGGAGGGATCACCGACCTGGACGGACTGTGGTCCGCGTTGCGTGACGGGCAGGACATGGTCGGCGAGATGCCCGCCGACCGGCTGCCCAGGGACAGGACGGTCGACCCGGGGGTCGTACGTCCCGGCCGCAGTTACACCGCCGCAGGAGGGTTCCTCACGGACGTCGCTTCCTTCGACGCCGCCTACTTCGGGATCTCACCCGCGGAGGCGCGGCACATCGACCCGCAGCAGCGGCTGCTGCTGGAGATGGCCGCGGAAGCGCTCGACGACGCCGCCATTCCCGCCGAATCGCTGGCCGGGTCGGACACCTGCGTCTACGTGGGAATCTCCGACCCCGCCTACGGCACGACGCTCTCACTGCTGCAGGACCACACCAGCCCGCACACCATGCCCGGTGCCACGCTCTCCATCGCGGCGAACCGGATGTCGTACGCCTTCGACCTGCGCGGGCCCAGCATGGCCGTCGACACCGCCTGCTCCTCCGCGCTGGTCGCCGTCGACCGCGCCTGCCGCACCCTCCACGAGGGCTCCAGCCGTGTCGCGCTGGTCGGCGGCGTCAACGTGCTGAGCAGCCCCTACTCCTTCGCCGGATTCTCCTACGCGAACATGCTGTCGCGACGCGGACGCTGCTCGGCCTTCTCCGCGGACGCCGACGGTTTCGTCCGCGCGGAAGGCGGCGCGGTGCTGGTCCTCAAGCGGCTCGCGGACGCGGTGGCCGACGGGGACCGCGTCCACGCCGTGCTCGCGGCCACCGGCAACAACACCGACGGCCGCAGCACCGGCATGATCGTGCCCAGCGCCGAGGCCCAGGAGGCGCTGCTGCGCGCGGTCTACGCGGAAGCCGGCATCAGCGCGGACGACCTGGTGTACTTCGAGGCCCACGGCACGGGCACCCAGGTCGGGGACCCGGCGGAAGCCGAGGCCATCGGCCGGGCGTTGGCCCGTCACCGGCGCAGCGGCCCCCTGCCGGTCGGCTCGGTGAAGACCAATCTGGGCCACTTGGAGCCCGCCTCCGGAATGGCGGGCCTGCTCAAGGCGATCCTGGTCCTGCGCCACCGGGTCGCGCCCGCGTCGCTGCACGCCCTTCCGCTCAACCCCGCGATCGACTTCGACGACCTCAGGCTGTCCCCGACGGTCGAGCCCGTCCGCCTGCCCCGGGGGCAGGCGGCGGCCGTGGGCGTGAACGCCTTCGGCTTCGGCGGAGCGAACGCCCACGCCGTCCTGACCCCGCCGCCCTCCGACCCCCGGCCCGACCCGGAGCAGGCCCCGGCCCACCGCCCGCTGCCGCTGGTCGTCTCCGCGCGCTCTCCCAAGGCGCTGAAGCAACTGGCCACCGGGATGGCGGAGCGCCTGCGGGCCACAGGACCGGAGGAGTTCTACGACCTCGCCTACACCAGCACGGTACGGCGCAGCGCCCACCCGCACCGCGCGGCGGTCATGGCCGCCGACCCGCAGGACGCCGCCCGCCAGCTGGACCGGTTGGCGGCCGGGGAGCCCGCCCGCGGAGCGATCGTGCGGAGGAACGCGCAGGGCGGCACCGTCTTCGTGTTCTCCGGCAACGCCTCGCAGTGGCCGGGCATGGGCGCGGACCTGCTGGAGCACGAGACGGTCTTCCGTGCGGCCGTCGAGGAGGCCGACGCCGCCCTCGCCCCGCACCTGGGCTGGTCGGTGGCCAAGGAACTGGCGTACCCCACCCCGCGTTCCTGGCAGCGGACCGAGATCGCCCAGCCCGCCCTGTTCGCCGTACAGGTCGGCCTGACCGCGCTGCTGGCTTCGCACGGCGTGCGGCCGCGGGCGGTGGCCGGACACAGCGTCGGGGAGGTCGCCGCCGCTTACATCTCCGGAGCCCTGACCCTGCAACAGGCGGCGCTGGTCATCGCCGAACGCAGCCGCACCCAGGCCACCACCGCGGGCCGGGGCCGCATGGCCGCCGTCGGACTGGGCGAGCAACAGGCCCGCGAGGAACTGCTGCGCTACGGCGACGCCCTGGAGATCGCGGGTATCAACAGCGACCGCGCCGTGACCGTCGCCGGCTCCGCCGACGAACTGGCCTCATGGGGGCGGGAACTGGAGGGCCGGGGAGTCTTCTTCCGCGACCTGGACCTGGACTACGCCTTCCACAGCCGTGCCATGGACCCCATCGAGGAACCCCTGTGCACCGCTCTCGCCGAGCTGACCCCCGGCACGGCCCGTATTCCCTTCGTCTCCACAGTGACCGGCACACCGCTGAGCGGGCCGGAACTGGACGCGCGCTACTGGTGGCGCAACGTCCGCGAACCGGTCCGCTTCGCGGAGGCCGTCACCCACCTCGTGGCCGAAGGCGCCGGCAGCGTCGTGGAAATCGGCCCGCACCCGGTGCTGCGCCCCTACCTGCGCCACCCGGACCTCCCCTACGTCGCGACCCTGCGCCGGGACGACGACGGTCTCCGCGAGGCCGCGGCGACGGTCGCCGCGCTGCTCGCCGTCGGCACGTCCACCGACTGGCAGCGCCACTTCCCCCGTGCCGGCCGGGTGGCCGAGCTGCCCGCCTACCCATGGCAGCACGAACGGTACTGGCACGGCACCGCGCACGACCGGATCGCGGGCACCAGCGGCTCCGGCGAGCTCGACCACCCGCTGGTGGGCGAACGCATGCCCGCCCCGCACCCCGTGTGGCACGGCACCGTCGAGCCGCAGCTGGTGCCCTGGCTGGGTGACCACAAGATCGGGGACGACGTGCTCATGCCGGCCGCCGCCTACGTGGAGATGGCTCTGAGCGCCGGCCTGCGCGCCATGGAGCGCCCGGTCGAAGTACGACACCTGGAGATCAGCCGCCCGCTGGCTCTTCCCTGGCCGGATCCGACCCCGATCGCCCTGCAGACCGCCGTCACCCCCGACGACGGCGCCCTGGCCATCAGCGTCCGCGAAGAACACGGCGGCGAGTGCCGGCCCGTCGTACGGGCCCAGGTCCGCACCCTGCTCGGTACGGCGCCGTCCCCCCTCGACGTCCACGCCGTCCGCGCACGCTGCGGCAACGGCCTCAGCGGTGCGGACTTCTACCGGGCGTGCGAGCGCATCGGCCTGAAGGGCGGACCGGCCTTCCAGCTCATCGAGCAGCTGGACATCGGCGAGGGGGAGGCACTGGTCTCCTACCGGCTCCGACACCCCGCCGACGCCTACACCGCCCACCCCGTTCTTCTCGACGCACCACTGCAGGCCACCGTCGCCCTCTCCGAACGCACGACGGAATCCGCCGCCTTCCTGCCGACGGTGTTCGGGTCCGTGCGCGTGTGGCGCACCCCCGCGACCACCGGGGTCGCGCATCTGCGCCGTCGTTGCCGCAGCGCCAACGAGATCTGCTGGGACATCACCTACGCCGACGCCGACGGCACGGTCACCGTCGAGATCGACGGCTGCCGTACCCGGCGCGGCGGTTTGATGGAAAGCTCCCCCCTGGCCGTCCAGCGCACCGTTCTGCGGGCCGCCCCGCGCACGGGCACACCCGCACCTCCCTCTCCACTGCCCGCTCCCGCCGAGGTGGCGTGCGCGGCCGAGCCCCGCATCACCGCCGCCCGCGCCGCCCTGGACGACACCGGCCACCTCCGGTTCGCCGCCGCCGCCGAACGGGCCGGAGCCCACTGCTGGGCCGAGACGTTGCACGGCCTACTCGCCGAGCCGGCGGCCCCGTTCTCGACGCGTGAACTGGTGAGCGGAGGCCTTCGGCCCCAGCACCGCCGCCTGGTCCGGCTGATGATGCCCCTGCTGGTCGAGCACGGCCTCGCCCGGCCCGCCGGAGAGGCATGGCAGCTGACCGGAACCGGGATCCGCCCCGAGGAACTGCTGCGCGGCCTCGTGGAGGACCACCCCGCGTTCGGTGCCGAGACACTGCTCCTCAACCGGCACCTGCGGCACCTCGCCGAGCTGGTGCGGGGCAGCGTCGACGCGCACGACCTGCTGCCACCGGGAGACAGCGCGTACGACCAACTCCGCGAGACCGGCCCGGCCCACCGCTTCACCCACCGTGCCGTGCAGGCCCTGCTCGGTGACATCGTCTCCCGGTGGCCCGCCGACCGTCCGCTGCGCGTCCTGGAGGTCGGGGCGACAACCCGGGCCCTGACGGCCGCCGCACTGCCCGTGCTGCCGGCCGACCGGACCCGCTACACCTGCACGGCCGCCACCGCCGCCGGTCTGGCCCGCGCCGAACACCGTTTCGCCGGCTACGACTTCGTCGACCACCGCACCCTGGACCTCAACACCGACCCGAGCGGCCAGGGCCTGCCCCGAGCCGGTTTCGACCTCGTCCTGGCCGGCGACGCCGTGCACGCCACCCACGACCTGGCCGCGACCCTGCGGCATCTGCACACGCTGTTGGCTCCCGGCGGGCTTCTGCTGGCCACCGAGGAGCACCACGCTCAGCTACAGGCCCTGCTGTTCGGCACGATGGAGGACTTCTGGGAGCGTGGTGACCATTCCCTGCGTCCCCTCTCCCGCATCCTCGCCCGCGACCAGTGGGTACCGCTGCTGCGCCGGTGCGGCTTTCCCGACCCGGTGCAGATCGGACCCGAGAACCGTTCCGTGCTGCTCGCCGCAGCCGCCCACAGCGTTGCCGCCGAGGCCGAGGTACCGGCGCCGGTTCCCGGTGCCTCCTGGGTCATCGCCGTCGAGGACGACACCGAGAAGCAGACCGCGTTGGCGCTGGCCGACCTTCTCGGCGAGGCCACCGTCGTCACCGCGTCCGAAGAGGCCGACGCCTGGGCCGGAGTGCTGACCACCGACCGCGAGCCGCACGTGGTCCTGCTACTGGCCGAATCCCGACCGCAGCAGAGCGTCGTCACCCTGACCACCCGTCGCGCGGCCCTCCTGCGGGCCCTGACCGCGGCCTGCGACCGCCTGCACGGCCGCACCAGTCCGAAGCTGTGGCTCGTCACCCGCCCGACCGGCCTGTTCCCGGCCCCGGAGCAGCCCACACACCCGGCCGACGCGGCCGTCTGGGCCGCCTGCCGCACACTCGCCAACGAGCGACCCGACCTGCGCGTGCGACGTCTCTCCTGGCAGCGCAGCGGTGCGACGGGCGCCGACGCACACCGTCTCGCGGGTGAACTCCTCGCCGCGGAGAGCGAGGAGAGCGCTCAGGAGGACGAGATCGTCCTCACCGCGCACGGCCGTTTTGTGCCTCGGCACGTCCAGCACGCGGAGGACGAACCACCCGCTGTCCCCGCCGACACACCGTTCATCCTGGAAGCCCGCGACCCGAGCCTGCGCCGACGGCTGATCTGGCGGCAGACCGACGTGCCCGAGCCCGGGCCGGGGGAAGTGGCCCTCGACATGCGGGCCGTGGCCCTGAACTACCGCGACCCCCTGCGGGCCAACGGCCTGCTGCCGGCCGAGGCGGTGGAGAACAGCCCCCTCAGCCGGGGTCTGGGTACGGACGGTGCCGGCGTCGTCCGTGCCGTGGGGCCAGGCGTGGAGGGCCTGGAACCGGGCGACAGGGTCTGCGGCCTCGTGCCCGCGGCCCTCGCCTCCCACGCGACGACCGCCGCCGCCGCCCTCGTCCGGATCCCCGAGGGAATGGGCTTCGCGGAAGCGGCGACCTTTCCCGTCGCGTTCCTGACCGTCCATCACACCCTGGTCGACCAGGCACGCCTCGGACGCGGGGAGACCGTACTCGTCCACGGCGGAGCCGGAGCCGTGGGCCTGGCGGTCCTGCAATGCGCCCGCAACCAGGGGGCCCGCGTCATCGCCACCGCCGGCACGGAGACCAAACGCGACCTGCTCCGCACGCTCGGCGCCGAACACGTGCTCGACTCCCGCAGCCTGGACTTCGTGCCCCAGGTCCGAGAGCTGACCGGCGGCGAGGGCGTCGACGTCGTGGTGAACTCCCTCAGCGGCGAAGCCATCGCCCACAACCTCGACCTCCTGCGCCCCAACGGACGGTTCGTCGAACTCGGCAAGAGGGACATCTACCTCAACAACCCGATGACGCTGCGCCCCTTCCACCGCAGCCTCACCTTCACCGCCTTCAACCTCGACGCCGTCATGGAGTCCCCGGCCCTCCGTTCCCGTCTCGTCTCGGTCTTCCACGAGCAGATCGGCTGCGGGTCCTACCGGCCGCTGCCCCACACGAGCTACCCCGCGGCCCGCGTCGAGGAGGCCTTCCACCTCCTGCAACACTCCCGGCACACCGGCAAGGTCATCATCACCTTCGACACCCTGGACGAACCCGTCCCCGTCGAACCCGCCCGCGGCACCCCCACCCTCGACGAGGGGAGCACCTACCTGATCACCGGCGGGCTGAGCGGACTCGGCGCCGCCACCGCCCTCTGGCTGGCCGACCACGGCGCCCGGCACCTGGCCCTGCTCTCACGCCGCGGACCCGACACCCCCGAGGCATCCGCCCTGCTCCGGCAACTCGCCGACCGCGGCGTACACGCCACGGCCTACGCCGCCGACGTCACCGACGAGACCGCACTCCGCCGGGTCATCACGAACGTGGACGCGACGGGACACCCCCTGCGCGGCGTCGTGCACGCGGCGATGCACATGGACGACGCACCGCAGTCCGAACTCACCGACGACCGGTTCGCCGCCGTGCTGGCGCCCAAGGCGGCAGGCGCGGCACTGCTGGACCAGCTCACCAGGGACCGCGACCTGGACCTCTTCCTCACCTACTCCTCCGTCTCCGCCACCATCGGCAACCCGGGTCAGGCCGCCTATGCGGCGGCCAACGCCTACCTGGAAGCACTCGCACGGGTCCGGCACAGCGCAGGCAAGCCGGGTACGGCGCCGGCCTGGGGCCCCATCGGCGAAACCGGCTACGTCGCCCGCAGCGGCATGGGGACGTCCATGGCCGAACGCGGCCTCGATCTCCTCACCCCCGCAGAGGCCCTGACGACCGCCGGCCGCCTTGTCGCCGCCGGTACCGACGTCGCCGGAGCGGGACGCTACCGCTGGGGAACCGTGCGTCACCTCCTGCCGGCTCTCGCCACACCGCGGTTCGCCCGCCTGGTGCCGTCCTCCTCCCTCACTTCCCCGAACGACCGGGACGAGCTCCTGGGGACGCTGGCGGACCTGCCGGCGGACGAGGCGGTACAGAAGATCACCGACACGCTCGGTCGGCTCCTCGCGGGAGTCCTGCAAACCGATCAGGCAGACCTGGATCCCGACCGCCCGGTCACCGACTTCGGACTCGACTCCCTGCTCGGCATGCAGTTCCTCGTCGGCGCCCGTGATCTCTTCGCCGTCCGTCTCGCGCCGGCGGACCTGGCCACCGGACGCACCCTGAGCCACTTCGCCCGCCTGGTCCACCAGCGTCTCAGCCTTCCCGGGCAGGAGGTCTAGGGCCGCGCGTGGACTCGACGTGCCTCTCAGCCTCGGGAGCGCGGGGTCGCTCCGTCGGACGGCAGCGTGGACTGCCGGCCGTCGGGCCCCGCCGGATCCGTGTCGCACCTCCGCCGGGTGCGACACGGCTCCGGCAGCACGGCGCAGTGCCGGGACGCGACGGCCGGCGCAGCGTTCCGGGACGACGGGGACAGACGTGGGGGGGGGGGGGGGGG
>NZ_BAAHCA010000001.1:0-2351 GCF_054776295.1 Streptomyces sparsus | reverse complement strand
TGGCGGACTTCCGGCCGCCACGCCGCACGTGCACAGATCACGGGCCGGTCGAGTGCCTGCCCCGTCAGGAGGCCGAGCACGCTCCGATGGACGGAGCCGCCCAGTTGTTGTTCGCCATGACCGTGAAGCCGAAGCTGGTCGATGCCCCGGCGGACAGGTTGCCGTTGCCGTTGGGCCTCATCGTCATCACGTTCCCGCTGCCGTCCCAGGTGGGACTGCCGTTCCAGGTCGCGGAGATCTTCTGCGGGGAGCGCACGGTCACGTCCACGCGCCAGCCGCTGATCGCCGAGTTGCCGGCCCGGACTGTCACCCTGCCGTTGAACCGGTCGCCCCAGCGGTCGGTCTGTTCGTAGGAGACGGTGCAGGAGGCGTCACCGCCACCGCCGCCGTCGCCGGAACCGCCCAGCGCCGCCAGCACCGCGTGGTAGGCGGGCTTCTTGTTGTAGTCACCGTCGAACAGCAGCGGAGTGCCGCCGCTGCGCCACGAGTACTTGTCGGTCACGCCCCAGACCGTGATGCCGGTGCAGCGGGAGACGGCGAGGCACGCCTCCACGACGCGGCGGTAGTCGTTGGCCTGGGCGGTGCCGGAGCCCTCGATGTCCAGCTCGGTGATCTGCACCTCGACGCCGAGGTCCGCGAAGCGCTGCAGGTTCTGCTGGTAGTCGCCGGGGACCGGCGAGTTGCTGTTGAAGTGCGACTGGAAGCCGACGCAGTCGATGGGCACGCCGCGCTGCTTGAAGTCGCGCACCATGTTGTACACGGCATTGCTCTTGGCGTTGATTCCGTCGGTGTTGTAGTCGTTGTAGCAGAGCTTGGCACCGGGGTCGGCGGCACGTGCGGTGCGGAACGACTCCTCGATCCAGCCGTTGCCGAGCTTGTCCTGGAACGGGGAGCTGCGCCTGGCGCCGCTGTTGCCGTCCTGGAAGGCCTCGTTGACGACGTCCCAGGAGTGGATCTTGCCGCGGTAGTGCTGCATCACGGTGGTGACGTGGTTGTTCATCGCCGAACGCAGGTCGTTCGCGCCGAGACTGCCCACCCAGCCCGGCAGTTGGGAGTGCCACACAAGAGTGTGGCCGCGGACGGACATGTTCCTGCTCTGTCCGTGATTGACGATCCGGTCGGCGGTGCCGAAGTTGAACGAGTTGCGGGAGGGCTCCAGGGCGTCCCACTTCATCTCGTTCTCGGCCGTCAGGCTGTTGAACTCGCCGTTCAGCCTGGACATGTAGTCCGGCTCGTTGAGCTGGCTGGCGGAGACCGCCGCACCGAAGTACCGGCCCTGCTCCGCCGCGGCGCCGGCCAGTGTGGAGGCGGCGCTGGCGGTACCGGGCATGGCGACGACGCCGGTCGCGGCGAGCACGCCGACCGCACCCATCATCAGTGCCTTGCGGCCGAGCGCTCGCCATCTGGGGGGCTCACGCCTGTCTAACGAATGGTTGGGCATAACTGACCCTTCCTTCCCAGGCCGCGACGGAGATCAGCTCCGTCCGGACGTGGTGGATGCCGTTCGCGGTTCCGCGGGAACGCCCCATCCGGCTGGCGAGCGGCAGCGATAGCTGTGGAGTATTTGCCTGAAGCGGGTCGGCGTCAACGCTTCCTTCCGGAATTTTTCCGGTAACTGCGGCCCTATGGGGTCTCCGCGAGCGGCGCTAGTCACCGGTTTGGTGCGGTACAGGATGTTCTGTAATTCACCCAGGCATCGCAGCAGTGGCGAGAGTTCTCGAATGGCTTCCGGAAGTCGGTGCTGGAGGTCGGCGCCTGAGTCAGTGCCGGGGGTCGGTGCCGGGGGTCCGTGCCGCGCGAGCCGGCCCGTGTGCGGAGACGGATCCCGGCTCATGGCCACCCGTCCCCTGGGGAGCGCCCGTCCGGACGCGTCTGGTGTCAGGACGCTTCCAACTCCGCGCATGACCGAGCCCATTGGGGAATTCCCGGAAAGTCGAGGCGCTGAGCTGCGCCTTCGGAGAACCCGTCGACGAATCTCCGTTCGCAGGGTTGTCGTCGGCACCGATGGCTCCTACATTCCAGAACGAAGCGCACGAGTGGGAGCGCTCCCACTCGTGGGGAGGCGGGAGCGCTGCCCGCAACCAGTGCAGCACCGGGCTCCCCACGCACGCCGGTACCCCCACCCCCCACCAGTTCACCCACAGCGGCACCTTCAGCACCCCGGCCGGTCCCACCCCGAACGGCACCGCCCGCACCGCCTGTTCCGTCACCCGACCCGCGATGTCGGGCCGGCATCACGATCGGCGTCGTCCGACCCACGACGGCTGACCGCGTCACCCGGCCCGACACGCACCGGCACGCTCCGGGGTCCGCCCTCCTTCCCTGCGCCGACAGGGCGGGCCCCGGAGCGC